>NZ_JBFTLU010000671.1:0-1677 GCF_056396605.1 Pseudomonas sp. 05T35 | reverse complement strand
GGATCTAGGCGATCTTTATCAGAAATTAAATGAGAGGCTCCCGGGTAGGGTAAGTGGATTCATGTGCATCCCTCCAAATAATGAGCCCCCAGCTGTTTTCTTCAAGGAAATGGTAAAGYTGAAAGAAATCTATGGCGTGGGCAATCTAAGCATGGGCATGAGTGCTGACTATCGGGTCGCTCTCGAAAACGGCAGTACCATGCTTCGAGTAGGCAGCATGATATTCGGCGAACGAAACTCCCACAAAGAATGAATAGGCTAACGGTATGACTTTGAAGAATCACGGCGTATTACTTGGCCTGCTATTCTGTTTTATTAGTGCGGCATTCGACGTATATGTCGCATTCCTGACTCAGACCATCAGTACAATGGTCGTGATCTTCTACTGCTTTATTTCCTCGGCGACGCTGTTTTTAGCTTACGCCTTGCTCAAGAACAAAACGTCATTGCTGTTCAAGCTTAAAAGAGACTTTGCTTTCGTCATCCTGGCGAACGTTTCTGTTTTGTTCAACTGGGGAGGGCTGTTTTACGCTCTTCGCTACTTAGAACCTGCAGTCGTTGGGGTCGCGTCAGTTGCCTGCGGGCCCGCACTCACTCTGATTATTTCTGCGTTTGATAAAGAGAGTGGAAAGACAGGCAGGATAGAAACAGTGATTTCCTATCTGGTGTTGTTGTCAGTAGGTGTCATGCTATACAACTCATTTATTGGTGATAGCGGTATTTCCTCCACCACAAAAGAACAACGGACGTTGGGGATAATTAGCGTCGTGCTTTGCGCGCTGGGCACAGTACTGTATACGATAGTTTCAAAAAAACTGTTTTCCCGAGCGTGGGCTGTTTCCGAGATACTTGCAACTAGAAACATAGTAATGATCGTGTTGTGTGTTTTCTTTGTACTCAGCAGCGGCGCCTCATTCGGCGTGACAAGCAACCTGGTAGTCCCCATGATGATTCTTGTCGTTGTGGGGCACTTGCTCCCAATCTATTTAATTCAGAAGACTATATTTCATCTGAGTTCAATACACGTTTCTCTCGTGCTCCTAACCCTTCCAGTGTTTACGTTGATATTGCAGTATTTAGACTCCAGGGTCGAGTTTTCGGCCCCGAGTATCGCTGCGATAGTGATTATAGTGTTGCTGTTGGGTGTGTTGGCGCTTCATAAAATTAACGCAGCAAGGCGAGGTTTGAAATGATCAGGATTGTTGTTGTCGACGGGTTTTCCTCTGGTAAGTTTCTGGCGAAAAAATTACACACGGATGGCTGTGTTTTATTGCATGTGGCTTCTAGTCGGAATATTGATGATTATTACTATGTCGGCTTCGATTTTTCTATTTATGAAGATGCGGTCACAAACGAAGATCTGGTCTCTACGGTCTCCTTGGTAAAAGACTTTAATCCAGACGTCATTATTGCAGGCGCCGAAAGCGGCGTGCTTTTAGCTGATGTGCTCAATGACAGAGTTGGGCTTTCGTACAGTAACGAGTTCGATAAAACGATAGCTCGTAGAAATAAATATGAAATGATCAAGCGTATTGCTGACGCGGGTTTGCCAGCAGCCAAACAGACAATTGTTGATGCATGGAGTTCGGCTCGGGCCTGGATAGAGGTACATGATAAATTTCCAGTAGTGCTGAAGCCTCTTGAGAGCGCAGGTGYCGACGGAGTCTACATTTGTAA
>NZ_JBFTLU010000670.1:0-1678 GCF_056396605.1 Pseudomonas sp. 05T35 | reverse complement strand
CGGCTACTCCAGCCTCGCCGCATTGAAAAGCTTCCCGATCGCGAGACTCAAGATCGATCAGTCTTTCGTACACGATCTGCCTGACAACGAGAACGACAAAGCCATCGCCACCGCGGTGATTTCGCTGGGGCACACACTGAACCTCAAGGTCATTGCCGAAGGTGTCGAAACCCAAGAGCAGCAAACCTTCCTGCGTGAAAACGGCTGCGATGAAATACAGGGTCACTTCTTCAGCAGAGCGGTCAGCGCAGAGGAAATCAGCCTGTTACTGCGTACGCCCCGGTTGCCTCAACCGAGCCACATTGCGAGCCCTGACTCGGTAAGGCGAAAACGCGATGTAAAACGCCCAAGCAGTCCAATGCCTGGGCATTAATCACTCAGCGTACGGTAGCGTGGGAACGATCTGTATTGATCGAGTTGATGGCGAGGGAATTGAGCAATCCATGACTGACCGCGAGCAACTTCATCGAGATGGCTATGCACTGCTCCGTCGAGCGATCCCGGCCGAGTGGCTGGACGACCTTCGTGCCGTGTTCGATGCGGGCGTGAAGCCGGCGGACCAATGGCCCGTGCCGCGTGGCATGGATTGGCGCCATTCGCTGCTGGACGCTGATTCGAAGGTTCAGGCTGTGTGTCGTCTGCCCCAGGTGCTGGCGGTGGTGGGCGAGTTGATCGGAGAACGGTTCTTCCTCTCGCAGGTAGAAGGTCGCGAGCCTCTTGCAGGTGGCGGTCATCAGCAGCTGCACCGCGATTTGTCGGCCCAACGGCCAGGCGACATTGTGAATGTCCTGGCTTATTTCGACGATTATGGTCCCGAGAACGGCGCGACACGCATCGTCCCGGGCAGCCATCGCCCTGAGCAGGGAGAGCCGCCATTCGACTTCAACGACGAGTCCCGATCTGTACAACTTTCAGGCTCCGCGGGTGACATCCTGGTGTTTGATGTCGATTTAGTGCATGCGGCCAGTCTGAACTTAATCGGCCAACGCCGTCGCTCTATCCTGATTAGTTATTTTTCGGAGCCTCTATATGCGTCACATCTGGAAACGGTGAGCCTGCGAAATATTCGGATGGACACGACCGATCGGTTCGATCCCTCGGATTGGGAACATTTCTTCGAAGGAGAAAAAGCTGGAACACCGGCCAGCCATATATTTCATTTGGGTAACATTTCTACTGCCTGGAAATAAGCGGGACATACTCCAGCAAAGGACACAAGGCACTCTATGCAGGCCGCCTCATAAGGAATCCAGCGTGCAGGTATTAGCCCTATAGCCTGTCACTGCCATCAACTCGATGCGGTATAGAACGTCTTAATCCATGGAGTAAACAGTATGAGTCTGTCCAGAAAATTGCTTGTCGGCGTTGCCTTGAGCGGCCTGCTGCTCGGCGGGTGCACCTCAAGAATCACGGAGAAAGAACAGTACTCAGGGTTTCTTCCCGACTACAACAACTTGCAGGAAGTCACTACACCCAGCGGTGAGAAGGCCATGCGTTGGGTGACTCCATCCTGGAACCCGAACACTTATGACACGGTAGCCTTCAAGCGATTGGAGCTGTACCCGACACCACAGCCCAATGAACGGGTCAACCGCCAGACCCTGGACCAACTGCAAGCCTACATGACGAACAATGCCAAGAGCGCACTGGGCCAGAAGTACCGTGTGGTACCCAATGT
>NZ_JBFTLU010000669.1:0-1683 GCF_056396605.1 Pseudomonas sp. 05T35 | reverse complement strand
CGCCGATACTGCGACACGCCGATATAGGTCTGCACGCGCGCAATTTCCTCTGAGAAAAAGGCATCGGGCAGCGCCTGCTCTGCCAGTTCAGCAGCCTTGGACCAGCCGCCAGGAACATTCCAGTACGAATCCATGTCTTGGATCTGCTCGACTATCGTGCGCTCACGGAACAGTGGTGGTGCGCTTTGCCATTTCAGCGCCGCGAACAAACTGCGCACTTGTTCAGTTGCTTGGGCTTCGTCTCGCGATCTGAAAATCACATTGATGTCCATGCGCCAGTCGCCGTTTAACGCTATCCAATGAACATTGACGCATTGCTCGCCGTCACACTCCTCTTGCCTCCCTAGTTTGACGGATGTCAGGCCGTTGAAGGGGAGATCGGGCATTGCCGATGCAAGCGCCTGTGCCTCATGCTGTCCCTGATAGGACTTGCCCCATTCCTGCCGTTGTGCGGCGCTCTGCTTGCGTTGTGTTTCGTCATAGGACAGCGAAATCTCGGCGCTTAGGTGGCTGTCCGCCAACACCTGTGTATAGAGGACGCGGGTGATGAAATCCCGTTTCTTTGCTGGCTCAAACTCCGTCAGCTTCCACTGTCCCAGCATTAGTGGCATCGAGAAGTCAGCCAGCTCGTAATGCAAGCGCGGTTCGTCCAGCGACAAGCGCCATAGACCGGGATCGGGGCTCGCGACCGCGAATAGCTTTTCCTGCAGGCGTGCGACCTCTGCTCTTTCACCCGCCATCATGCTTGCTTCGATTGCCAGGCCAAGCATGTTCGTGCTGCGGCTGTCGCGCCTGCCCGTCGACCCGGCAGATGCTGCTTTCTGCTCCCAATACGCAATCTGCTCTTCGGCGGCTTTCCGGGCCTCGTCGTATCTCCCCTGCTTGTGCAACAGGTTGACGAGCAGGACGCCCGCATCTAGCTCGGTGAAATCCAGGGCGCTGCTCTTGCGACCAGCCTCCATAGCCGCCCGGGCTGCGACCGTGGCCTCCGCCAATGACTCCTCGCTGCTCAGGCGTTGTGCCTCGCGCATAAGCCCAGCAGGGCTTGGTACCCGGGACTCCGCCTGAACCGCTGACGCCGTCCAGGCGGCGATGCTGGTTGACAACAGGACTGCGGCAAAGATGGGCCAGTTTCGGCTTCGTTTTGAATTCTTCATATTTGTCTCTCTGGCACATGCTTAATGGGCTTGTTGCATAGACGTGTAAAAACGCGCTGTTCGGTGCAAAGGCGTCGACAGGAACTTTTAACCCGTATTACTTCATTCTTTAACGCGCCAGGGATGTCGATGAGAGTACTGACTATCAATCACGCGGAGCTACCGTCCTCAGGTATGGCTTTGAATCGGTATATGGGAACCGTCCAGAGTTCGTTTGAAGGGGAGCCATGGCGAAAATACGTAATCTGAATGGCCCCCAAGCTCTCAAGAATCTCGAGACCTGAACTCACCGGGGCCGCTTGACTACCCATTTTTTTATAGCTGGGTCTATTGGCTGTTCGGCTTCAATCTCTGCCGGGGTTTGACTGATCGCCATACCGTTTCCACAGAACGCAGTGAACACATCCCCGTTGAAACTGTAGAGTTCGACACTCGTCACGGTCTCACAGGCATCACTCGCCACTATTTTTCGTGCGAGTTTGACCCGAGACGACTGGTAAGTGTCGTACCACTCCTTGAAATATGC
>NZ_JBFTLU010000668.1:0-1695 GCF_056396605.1 Pseudomonas sp. 05T35 | reverse complement strand
CTATCAGGCTTGAGTCAGTTTGGCCACGGCACGCTCGAAGCGCTGCAGGCCCTCTTCGATGTCCGCGTCTTCAACCACCAGGCTTGGCGCGAAGCGAATCACGTCCGGGCCGGCTTGCAGAATCATCAAGCCTTCACGTTCAGCCGCGTTGAACACGTCCTTGGCCTTACCTTTCCAGGCCTCGCTCAAGACGCAACCGAGCAACAGGCCCAGGCCACGCACTTGAGTGAACAGGCCGTACTTGGCGCCGATCTGCTCCAGGCGAGTCTTGAACAGGTCGTGCTTGGCTTTGACGCCGTTCAGCACTTCAGGGGTGTTGACCACGTCGATCACCGCCTCAGCCACGGCGCACGCCAGCGGGTTGCCGCCGTAAGTGGTGCCGTGGGTGCCGACGACCAGATGTTTGGCCAGGTCTTCGGTGGTCAACATCGCCGCGATCGGGAAACCGCCGCCCAGGCTCTTGGCGCTGGTCAGGATGTCCGGCGTCACGCCGTAATGCTGATAGGCGAACAGCTCACCGCTGCGGCCCATGCCGGTTTGTACTTCGTCAAAAATCAGCAGTGCGTTGTGTTGGGTGCACAGCTCGCGGGCGCATTGCAGGTAAGCAAGATCAGCCGGCAATACGCCGCCCTCGCCCTGGATCGGCTCCAGCACTACCGCGCAGGTCTTGTCGGAAATGGCCGCTTTGAGCGCGTCCAGATCGTTGTACTTGACGTGCGTGATGCCGGTGATTTTCGGACCGAAACCGTCGGAGTACTTCGACTGGCCACCGACGTTCACGGTGAACAGGGTACGACCGTGGAAGCTGTTGAGCGCGGCGATGATTTCGTATTTCTCTGAACCGAAACGATCGTGGGCAACACGACGGGCCAGCTTGAAGGCGGCCTCGTTGGCTTCGGCGCCAGAGTTGCAGAAGAACACGCGCTCGGCGAAGGTCGCGTCGATCAGCTTATGGGCCAGGCGCAGGGCCGGCTCATTGGTGAACACGTTGGACACGTGCCACAGCTTGTTCGCTTGCTCGGTCAAGGCACCAACCAGCGCCGGGTGGGCGTGGCCCAAGACGTTAACCGCAATCCCGCCAGCGAAGTCGATCAGCTCGCGGCCAGACTGGTCCCAAACGCGGGAACCGGCGCCACGTACCGGAATGAAAGCGGCAGGCGCGTAGTTGGGAACCATTACCTGGTCAAAATCGGCGCGTTGTACCGCAGCGTGCTCAACGGACATCGGAGTCTCCTGATGAGAAACACTCGCCTGAAACTGGCGAGCGATGAGGGGGATTGTAAGGACAGTTTTCAGCCCGGCCTTGCCGCCAAGCGACAACTTCTTATAGCGCAAACACAGGTTTGAGCCGGGTTTATGGCAATGCGACAAATAGCGTCGCAAAGGCGCAGTTTAAACTGCCGGAGTACGTTATAGGCAGGCTTGTCCAGCCGGACGGTAATTATGTACTGCACGGAGCGCATCGCCGTTTGTTTTCCTTGCGTCTACTCCAAACGCCAAGGGACTTGCGCATGAATCAACACGACGAGCTTGCCGCTCATCCGGACAGCCACTACCAACACCTTTCCACACTCCTCYCGACCTGGATCTTGCAAACGTCGCCCGAGACGCGCAACGCGCTGAAAAACGCCAGGCTCGAAACGCCTCACTGGTATCGCAACGCGACCCGCCAGCAACAGCAGACACTGAACGCAC
>NZ_JBFTLU010000667.1:0-1696 GCF_056396605.1 Pseudomonas sp. 05T35 | reverse complement strand
GACAGTAGGTGTCCGCTATACTCTGTAAGCGCAGGGATGTTTACATTCCCGGCAGCCCATTGATCGCAGGCGATTAGCTCAGCAGCTTCTTGGAGGGTCATCATCCAAGTGCCAAAGTTTTCCAGCTCAACCAGGCTTTCACCAAGGGTGTGATGTTGATGAATTACGTCAGTGATGTGCTTTTCTACTAATTCATCTTCCGTGCTGCAATGTCCCAATAATTGGGTTTTGTCTATGCCACGTATTATCCCGCCATTCATCACGTAACCCTCCCAAGCGCTCCCACTACTGAATAGGTCTGCCAGTCAGGCGGGTGGGAAGTCCGCTTTTCGCTCCGTCGAGCTAGGCCAGCCAAAATTTTTTATGCCTTTCGTTTGATGCTCACCACGTTAGCGCCAGCGCACAGTGCGTCGATTGAGTCAGCCCATTCCTGCATCATTCCCCGGCGTTGCTCGACATAGGCCGCATGGTTATAGGTGCCACGGATCTCGTCACTGTCACCGTGGGCAAGCTGGCGCTCGATCCAGTCCTTGTTGTACCCGCGCCCGTTCAGTTCGGTACTCAGCAGGTGGCGGAAGCCATGGCCTGTCTGCCGACCTTCGTAGCCCATCACTCGCAGTGCTTTGTTCACCGTGTTCTCGCTCATAGGGCGATCGGGATTGGCGCCAGCAAAAACCAATGCATAGCGCCCAGTGACCTCTTGGAGTTGGCGCAGGATGGCAACGGCCTGGCGGGGCAGGGGGACGATATGGGGCCGGCGGGATTTCATGCGTTCGGCTGGAATCGTCCAGGCAGCGCCCTCTAGGTCGAACTCTGTCCAAGGGGCTTGGCGAAGTTCGCCAGGGCGAACGGCTGTCAACGCGAGCAGACGGATAGCGTGCCGGGTCAGGGTATGGATGTTCGCGGCGTCGCACTTCCCCAGTAGCTCGGGCAATTCGTTGAAGGTGATGTGCGGGTGATGGCGGGCGGCTTTTGTTGGCGCAGCTACCACGTTCAGATCGGTGGCCGGATTGACCTCTACGACGCCCTTGGCCAGCCCATACCGAAATATTTGGTGTAGCCATTGGCGGATCTTGCCGGCGGCATTCAGCGTGCCCCTAGATTCCACCTTGCGCACCAACTCCACCAGATCGGGCCGGGTGATCGCTTTCACCGGGCGGGCACCGATACCCGGAATCAGATCATTCTCCAGGTACAGCTTGGCTTTGTAGGTAGTGCTCTCTGCCCAGCGGGGGGCGTTGTAGGCAAACCACTCTCGCGCCAGCGTCTCGAAAGTCAGCCCCTCGACCCTCTGCGCCTGTTTGGCTGCTTTCTTTTGCTCGCCGGGATCTGTGCCCTCAATCAGTAGTTGGCGCGCCCCATCGCGAAGCTGGCGGGCTTTTAGCAGAGTGACCGCAGGGTATGCGCCGATCGCCAGCATCTTTGCGCTGCCGTTGAAGCGGTACCGATAGCGCCATAGCTTGGAGCCGGTCGGGGTTACTTCAAGGCATAAGCCGTTGGCGTCGGTCAGCCGGTAAAGCTTGTCCTTCGGCTTGGCGGTACGGATGGTGGTATCTGAGAGTGGCACGCTGCCTCCTTGCAGGCCGCACCAGCCGGGCGTTTTGCCGCGGAGGTGTGAGTAGATTTGTAGACCGAACTGGATCTACTCACGAATCTACTCACATATGTTTGGGCTTACAAGGGAAGGGTTGGGAAC
>NZ_JBFTLU010000666.1:0-1700 GCF_056396605.1 Pseudomonas sp. 05T35 | reverse complement strand
CTGCTGTCGAGGCTGGTGACAGAGAAATAAGTCTGTCACCTTTACCCGCGCTGACAGAATCATTTCGGCAGTCAGCAGCTTGCGAAGCTTCACTTTTGCAGCAACGTCAGGTTCGAAAAACTGATGCTTAGGAGGCGTGCCCGTCATTGACTCACCTGTTCTTTCAGCAATTTGTCGAACTCCTTCAGCGCCGCGCAGAAGTCATCTAAGGCAAAGCTCACTGGTTGGCTTTCTGCGTTCCAGCGGGTGGAAATGCCCACTTCCAGTCCGCCGGAAACGCTCCAGCCGAAACGCCGCCAGTGCACGGTGTCGCCTTCAATAACCTGTTCGGCCATCAGCACGGTGCAGTCGAAGTCCATGTCGTCGCTGCACACCAGCAGCGGTACAAGCGTGGAACTACCATCCTCGCCGGGAATGAAGCGACGCTTCGCGAGTACGTCTTCGTCCTCATCCAGCAACCAAATTAATGAAAGGCCGAGCAAGGCGACATTTGGGTCATTAAGGTGAGAGGCCAGCCATTGCTCGATGGCCACGTCATCGATGGTCAGGCACGCGCAGGCGCTGCGGGAGAAAGCCGCTTGATGGTAAGCAGCGTGAATGCGGGTATGCATGAAACAATCCGTCAGTTGGTAGAGAGAAACCGCCTCGGCAGTAGTTAACGCCCGAAAGCATGCCCCTTGGCTATCGAAACAATCAACAGCGCGGGTAGCAACAATGCCAGCGCTACCCAGGGAATAGCACCTGCCCCCCATGTTTCCAGGAGAATGCCGCCGATCACACCACTGCCAGCAAACGCCAGATTGAAGACGGTCACCAACATTGATTGCGCAATATCAGCGCCGTCGCCGGCAACATCAGCCAAGGAGGTTTGCAATAAGGTTGGCGCACCACCGAAGCTCATCCCCCACAGGACGATGCCGATATAGATCGCACTGACGGGCAGGTCACCCAGGCCCAGGGCAAACGAAACCAGGATGAATGCTGTCAGGCTGAGCAGTACCAGACTCCGAAGCCTGCCATCAATCAGCGTGCCGATCATCCATAGACCGAACAAGGCCGCAATACCGAATGAAAGGAGGCCCCGATCTATCTGATCGGCCAATCCAACAGAAGCCAGGAACGCAGCAATATAGGTATAGAGGGTGTAGTGGGCCAGGATCCAGAGCATGACCACCGCCAGCACGGGCCGCACGCCTGGGGTTTGCAGGACCCTGCGTAGCGGCAAGCGGCGATCGGAGCGTTGTCCGGGATAATCAGGCACTTTCAGATATATCCAGGCCATCAGCAAAAGGCTGAGTCCTGAGAGAGTCCCGAACACACAACGCCATCCCAGCAGCTTACCGAGCCAGGCACTTAGCGGTACGCCTAGGGCAAGTGCCAAAGGGATGCCGAGCATGGCCAGCGCCATCGCGCGACCGTGCTGCTGTGGGGCGACTAATCGTCTGGCGTAGCCGGCCAGCAGGCTCCAGGCCAGACCGGTTGCGATACCCACCATGAAGCGGGCAGCCAGCGTCAATGAAAACCAGGGGGACAGGGCGGTCACCGCATTACAGGCGCAAAACACCCCGACAGCCAGTAATAGCACCAAGCGCCGACGCCAGCCCTGCAACGCGAGAGTCAATGGAATAGCCGCTAACCCTGAGCCCAGTGCACATAGGGTCACCATCTGACCAGCCCACGCTTGCGACACACCAAATGCC
>NZ_JBFTLU010000665.1:0-1701 GCF_056396605.1 Pseudomonas sp. 05T35 | reverse complement strand
CCTCCACCCGTCGCTCGGCGTAGCGAATGGCATTGCGCAGCAGGTTGATCACCGCCCGCGCCATAAAGCGCGGCTCGATCCGCACAGAGTCGACCCCACAGGCGCGAATCAACAGTTGCACCCCGGCCGCCTCGGCCTCCAGGGCAACGTTGCCGACCACGCTGTCGAGCCAACTGTGGGCCTGAATGTTTTCGAGACTGATCACCGTGGCACCACGCTCAAGGCTGGCGTAGGTCAGTAATTCGGAAACCATCTCTTCCAGCTCACCGAGGTCGGCGTACATATCGGCAATCAGCGCTTTACGCTCATTCGGATCGGCCTGTTGCTTGAGTTGATCGAGTTCGAACGACAAGCGCGCAATCGGCGTGCGCAACTCATGGGACACCGCATTCGTCAGCTCCCGCTGATTGGCAATCAAGCCTTCGATACGCGCGGCCATCTGGTTGAAGTGCTCGGCCAGCACGCGAATGTTCGAGCGTTTGGACAATTGAATGCGCGAGGTCAGATCGTTATCGCCGAAACGTTGCGCGGCCACTCTGATCAGTTCGAGGTCGCGCCAATGCGGTCGCACCCAGAAGTACAGGACAAAAGCCAGGAACACGCCCAGTAAAGCGTAGGCCCAGACATACAGCCACTTGGGCTCCTCCGGGAGTTTTATGTTCAACAACTGCGGGCCGCCATCGATGTTGGCGATAAACTCGTTGAAATCCCCGCGCACGACCAACAGACCGTCAGCCAGCAGTTTTTGCTCTCGCTCAGAGAGATCCAGCTCACTGCTCTGCACCAGCTTCAGGCGCAGCCCGTAGTGGGTTTTCAGCTCCGCCAGGCGCTCATCACGCGCAATGCCGGTGACCGGACGGAGCAATTCGACCAGGCTGTAAGCTGGCCCGCGCATGGCTTCGCGGTTATAAGTCTCGTTGGCCTCGGGCAACAGCTCGGCAAAAATGTAATTGACCGTCCAGATCGCCCCTGCAAAGCCAAAGGCGAGAATGACGTACAGCCGCAGAAACAGCCTTAGCATCTAGAGCTCCCAGGCAAATGGATTGAACAGATAACCCTTGCCCCAAACGGTCTTGATGCACACCGGTTCTCTGGGATTGTCCTTGAGCTTGCCGCGCAGCTTGCTGATGTACACGTCGACACTGCGGTTGAGTCCGTCAAAGGCGATGCCGCGCATGCGATTGAGGATGTCATCGCGGGAAAGAATCTTGCCGGCGGCGCTGGCCAACAGCCACAGCAGTTCGAACTCCATGGTGGTCAGCTCGATACCCTCACCCGCCAGCCGCACTTCGCGGCAGCTGCGATCAATCAGCAAACGGCCGAACTCCAGCGAGCCGCGCACCGTGGTTTCCGGTGTCTGGCGACGTTGCAAGGCGCGCAGCCGGGCCAGCAATACCGGTGGTTTGATCGGTTTGATGACGTAGTCGTCGGCTCCGGACTCCAGGCCCAGGATGTGGTCCAGGTCGTCCTCCTTGGCCGTGAGAATGACAATCGGTGTCTCGGACACGCTGCGGATCTCGCGGCACACATGCAGGCCGCTCTGGCCGGGCAGCATCAGGTCGAGCACAACGATTTTCGGCTTGAATTCGAGAAATGCCGCCAGTGCCAGATCGCCACGGTGCACTGTGCGTACCTCAAAACCATGTTGGGAGAGGAAGTGCGCGATCAACCCCGCGAGCTTTTCGTCATCCTCAACGAGCA
>NZ_JBFTLU010000664.1:0-3160 GCF_056396605.1 Pseudomonas sp. 05T35 | reverse complement strand
CGGTTATCCATAAAATGCAGTGCAAGGTGTTTGCCTTGATTCGCCGTGGGCTTCTTCAAAATCAGTCCTTCGGTTCACAGCCACTGCAATCAAGGTCGGCCGTTAAATCCCGACGTCAGGTGCTAGCCCAGCCAACCGACCGCAGTCTTTGGAATCACTTCGGATTCATCCAGTTTGGAGGCGAACATGCTCACGGCTTCCACCGCATCACTGGTGCCACTGCGAATCTGCAAGATCACAGAACCGGCTTGATCAGCCAGAGTTACGCCGCGTTGCGCGCCTTCCTGGGTGGCATTCATGCTGACAACCGCCTCACGTGTCTCGGAGAGGATCTTGCCGATCATCTCGGCGATTTCCGCTGTCGAACGACTGGTACGCCCCGCGAGCTGCCTGACTTCATCGGCTACCACGGCAAAACCACGTCCTTGATCCCCGGCACGGGCCGCCTCGATGGCCGCATTAAGTGCCAGCAGGTTGGTCTGGTCGGCGATCCCGCGAATGGTATTGACGATTGCAGTGATCTGTTCGGAACGATCGCCCAGTTGTCCCACCAACCGCGCAGAGGCCCCAATATTGTCGGCAATCCGACGCATCTCACTGGCAGTCTCTTGAATGACCTGCGTGCCCTGTTCGGCAAACTTTTCCGTCTCGGCGGAAATATGGTAAGCCCGAGAGGCGCTGCGTGAATCGGCCTCAAACTTCTCTACCCGCTCGGTGATATCACTGGCGAACTTAACGATCTTTATTAACATACCGTCAGCGTCATAGACCGGATTATAACTTGCCTCCAACCACACAACCCGACCGTGCTTAGCGATACGTTTGAATTGGCCGATGAAAAACTCGCCCATATTCAGTCGACGCCAGAAGTCCGTGTACTCACTGCTGTTTATAAGGGCTGGTTCGCAAAACAGGCGGTGATGTTTACCCTTGAGTTCTGTCAGCCCGTAACCCATGACATTCAGAAAGTTTTCGTTAGCGGTCAATACATTACCGGACAGGTCGAACTCGATCACCGCCATGGCCCGATCCAGCGCGGCAAGTTTGCTACGGGTTGCCGCTTCCTGCGCCACTTTGTCAGTGACGACCAGCGCGTACTTGACCACTTTCAACACTTGGCCGCGCTCATCCAGCACAGGGTTATAACTGGCTTCCAGCCAGATAACCTGCCCTCTGCCATTGATACGCTGAAATGTGCCGGAAACGAATTTACCCGCCCGAAGCTCGGCCCAGAATTCACTGTACGCCGGGCTGCTGGTGAGTGTCGGTAAGCAAAAGTCCCGGTGAGACTTGCCGACCAACTCATCGGTTCGATAACCCAGGGCCTGCAAGAAGTTATCGTTGGCGCGAAGCACCTTGCCGTTCAAGTCGAGTTCGACCACGGCCATGGAGCGCTCAAGTGCAGCGATCAGTCGTTTGTACTCTGCTACATCGGCCATCCTGGCCGCCAGCTCCGTTTCCCTTGACCTCAATCGCCTTGGCCTGGGCATTGTTGATCGCGCGGCAAGGCGTTAACAGCGACGCCGGGCGCACCGTGCTCGAATACGGGTACTGAATGTAACCCGCCAGCGGATAGTCGTCGGCGCGCTCGGAGCCCAGCAGTGTCGCTCCTGGAGCGGTGTAGCGGTGTAGCGGTGTAGCTGTGTAGCTGTGTAGCTGTGTAGCTGTGAATGCCTAGAGGAAAACATCGCGGGTATCAGCATTTACAGCGTAAGAAACAACGCAGAAGTCCAGACTCTGGATTGATCACGCTGCCTTGCGCAATCGCCGACCTTGATGTAGCTGTCGATGCGACAGTGGATCGCAACGTCGCGCCGGCCAACTGCGACAAGTCAATTTCAATACTGTCGGTGTCGCCGTTGGTGTCGGTGCGAAAGGCCAGAACCGTTGCATCCTTGCGCCATACAGTTTGCTCGGGGTGATCGAGACCCAAGGCTCGAAAGCCACTGATGACCGCTCCCGTCACCCGAATCTCGCCGGTCCAGTAAGCGTCACGATAGCGGTCCTTGATTCGTGCGCCCCCCCAGACGCAACCGAATACGTTGGGCGGAAAACCCCAGCTCCTGGTGCAGATTGCGCGACCAGATCAGCTTGTCACCGTCAAACAGATCGACCTGCTCCCAACCCGCCTCGCCCAGCAGTCGATAGTCCAGCGTGGTATCGGCCATATATAGGATGCACATTGGAAACTCCCTATGCGCCTTTCAGATGCGCATAGCTATCAACGAAACGCTTAAATTTGTGTTGACCACAAGTGTACGCTTCATACTTCGCAGGTTGAGCCTCACTCACGCAGGTTGGCACAGGCTCAACAACCGCATCGAAATCCAAATCAATAAAGAACGGTATTGAATAGTGCTCCAGACCGCTAGTATTGATGACGCGATGCATTGTCGAGGTGTAGCGATCGTTGGTGAGGGTTTGAATTAGATCACCAATGTTGACAATAAAAGTGCCTTCAACGGGTGGGGCAGTCACCCACTCCCCTGCACGGTTCCTGACTTGCAAACCGCCAACGGCGTCTTGGGATAGGACCGTCAAAAAACCATAGTCGGTGTGGGCCCCAATACCGATCTCCTCTTGCGAAATCCTTCCGATCTGGGGCGGGTAACGCAAAATTCGCTGAATAGTGATGGGCTTGCGCTGAAGATGTTCAAAGTAATCTTGTGGCAAACCCAAACTCAGTGCGATTCCACCAATAAGCATTCGCGCGAGCGCCAGTACAGCGGAATGATAAGCTTCGGCAACCGTCTCGAATTGCGGCAGTCCAGACGGCATTTGATTAGGGCCAAAAAATGGAGAAACCTCATCGTAATGGGCTCCGCAATCAAAACACTCTTTGAAATCACGTGTATTAGCTGGGTCTACGTTTTCCGCGTACATCGGGATATAACCACGTAGCCTGGGCCCTGAATTCACGACATTAAGCTTGTTCTTCTCCTCATAAGGAAGCTTGAAAAAAGCTCGTAAGGAACTACATCCTTGCAAGGAACAGGACGGACTCCGCCCACAATGCTGACAACAAAATAACGCGCAAAAAAAAGCCACTCATTGAGTGGCGTTTTTTGTATTTGAAGCGGGAAACGAGACTGGAATCCGTGCTTTTTCTCCTTGAAAGCGCTGAGATTTTTCTACCGCCAGCGCTTTCGATGTACTGGAT
>NZ_JBFTLU010000663.1:0-1708 GCF_056396605.1 Pseudomonas sp. 05T35 | reverse complement strand
ATATAAACCCCCTTGAGCAGCGCGATGCGCTGCTCAATTTTTTACCGATACCGGCGCTGAGATCCTGAATACCTGACACGAAAAAGCCCGGTCTAGTGCCGGGCTCGTTGGGAAAAAACTCAGCGCGAATTCACCTCTTTCGCGGTCTTGGCGGATGATCTTTCCCTGCGCCTCCGAACCCAGCTAATGAGCGCGTGTACCGGGTGCAGAAAGGCTGTAAACACGCCAAGCAGCATGATGACGAAGATGGTAATCAGCGGGATGCTTTCGTGAGAAAACATGGTGGGGTACTCCTGTAGTCACTATGTCGTAACCCGCAGACTAGACGCATAGAATGATTTTTTCGATGAACGTATGTTCATCCTCGGCCGCTTCAATTGTGCTACGGCGAGGCTCGCAATATTGACTGTTTTTGGATGTGAGCAAGTAATTATTGCAGGGGGATTCATGGATAGGTTTTCAATGCGCGACGACGCAAACCGGTGATACATTCCCCCGCATTTCCACAGGAGTGACCTGCATGAAATTGATCGCGGGGGCTTTGGCCCTGGCGCTGCTTTCTGGCTGTACAGACAGCGGCCCAATAAAGGTCGGACCTGACACCTATACGATTTCTACACGTGTTCCCTTCGGCGGCCCGGCTTCCGCGAAAGGGCAGGCTTTGAAAGAAGCCAACACTTTTTGTGCATCCTTGGGTAGGGAAATTCTCCTCGACCATATGCAGGCGAGCGAGTGCGCGCTACATGGTGGTTGTGGTGAGGCAGAAATATTTTTCTTTTGCCTAGCCTCAAATGATCCGCAGCTAAAGCGCCAAAAATACAGTGCCGATCCAACCCAGAAGATCGAAATTGACCAGAGGTAAGCTTCTTCTGGATGTCACCCTTGCGGGTTTTTCGTGCCGATTCCTCGATGGTGATAAAGTCCCGCCAAATCTCAATGAGGGAACGACATGAAATTGTTCGCAGGAGCTTTGGCGATGGCGATGCTGGCGGGGTGCGCCACTCCATCAGACTTGAAGTCTGGGAGTCCAGTGTTTGTTGCAACCACGAAGAAGACTCCCAAGCAGTACGCTTGGTGTGTTTTTCCTCAGTGGCAAGATTTGAACGCTGGTGCAACGATGTCTGAGACTGAAAGTGGTTATCGTTTGGTGATGGCAAATCCAGGGGTAGGTCAAACGGACGAGCTTTTGGAAATCAACCGATCAGGCAGCGGCGCAACGGTTCGCCAATATCAACGAATTGCATGGCAGCAGATGGGTAGAGGCGGAGTTTCAGAAGCCGTCAAAAAATGCATTTGAGCATGATCAATCACGAGCCGCCTAAGGGCGGCTTTTTGCTCTCTGGAGAAAAGTAATGGCCGCACTCGCAATCAATTACCAACCCATGACCACAATTCTGCTCTATGGGCAGCTCCGCCAGTTTGGCCGTTCGTTTAGGCTGTCCGTGCGATCGCCCGCCGAGGCGATTAAGGCGCTCTGTGTCCAGATACCTGGCTTCGAGCGCTTTATCTCCAATGCAAAATCGAGAGGTATGGAGTTCGCCGTCTTCCGTGGGTCAAAAAACCTTGAGGAAAAAGAGCTTGGTTTTGGTGGTGACGGAGATATCCGCATCGCGCCAGTTGTCACAGGCAGCAAGCGGGCTGGCATGCTTCAAACAATAGTTGGGGTAGCGATGATCGTGGCGTCGTTTTTTGTACCTGGCAGTACACC
>NZ_JBFTLU010000662.1:0-1711 GCF_056396605.1 Pseudomonas sp. 05T35 | reverse complement strand
GCCCCAGGTGCTGCCATTCATCGGCAACGGTGATCGCGCATTCGCATTCATGTTCGGCGGTGGCGGCATAGCGACTGACGCCGATTTCGATCAGTTTGCCGTCTTCGTGGACCAATGCGATGTAGGCCATACGTTGCTTGCCGTCGATGTCCATCAACTGATCGAGCATGGCTTTATCGGGTTCGTTGATTTGCGCCAGAAAGCGCATATGACGGGATTCCGGTGACAGGTGCTTGATGAACGCGTATTCGCGCTCGCGGTCTTTTTCCGTCAATGGCCGGATCAGTACATGCCGACCGTCCCTGAGCGCTTCAATCCAGTATTTCCCGCTGACGGCGGCATAGACGGCCGCCGCCCGTTCATTGTGGTCTTTGACGGTAAGCATGGTGTGATCCTCCGTTGGGCGTAAAAAGCTCGCGTGTGGCATGAGTTCACGCGTGTTGTTGTACTTTTTACGCCGCTGACGGCACTTGAATCTGATCTGGATCAGACACTCGGCATAGGCGTCCTCAAACGTTCGGGTTTGATGTAAATCAACCCCTCTCAGGGGCTAATGAGTGCAGTCTAGGAGCATGCCGGCGGGATCGACCGGCGCAGAGCCGAGGTGTGTGATGGGTCAATATCAACGTTTACTGCTGATCGCCGACCGAACCCTGCATCAATCTCCAGCCTTGCTGCGTGCGGTCGCCCTGGCCAAGGCGAGTGGGGCGGTCTTGCACGTGTGTGCCTTTGTCGAACCGGTGCCGATCGTTCATTTGTGGGATGAAAAAGTCGATGAGGCGGCATTTCACAGCTACCTGCGTCGCTATCGCCGCTGGATGTCGGAGGAAATCCAGCGACTGAGCGGTGAGGGGCTGAAAGTCTCGGTGGAAGTGGTCTTCACCACCCATCCGCTGCTGGATATCCTGAAACATGTCGAGGAGTTCAAGCCTGACCTGGTGATCAAGGACGCCACGCTGGAGCCGGTGCTCAAACGGGTATTCATCACGCCACTCGATTGTCACCTGCTGCGCGAATGCCCGGTGTCTGTGCACCTGGTCAACCAGGCCCGTTACAGTTTRCCTCACCGGATCGTGGCGGCGGTTGACCCCTTCGACCCGCAAACCCAGATCAGTGGCCTCAACGACACCATCATTCAAACCGCGAACGCCCTGGCCCTGCAGTGCGATGCGCCGCTGCATTTGCTGTACGCCTACGACCTGTCACCCGCGTTCAATGGCGATGCACCGTTGGTCAACGGCGGCTGGAGCATGGATTACATGGAGGAGCTGCGTGAATCCCTGCACCTGGCATTCGTGACCCTGGCCGATCGCTACGGTATACCGCCCGAACGTCGGCACTTTGTCATGGGCCAACCGGTTCGGGCATTGACCGAGTTTGTCGAAGAGTACCTGGCCGACGTGGTGGTGATGGGCACCGTGCACCGGGTCGGGCTGGATCGGTTGATTGGCAGCACCACCGAACGGGCGCTCTACTCGGTGCCTGGCAGCATTCTGGCGGTCCGCTCACCCGGTTTTGCGGTCAGGGGGTAAGCACGATGGCGCCTTTGACCTGACCGCTCCTCAACTGGGCGAGCGCCTGATTGGCATCGTCCAGTGCAAAACAGGTGACATCGCTGTGCACGGGCGTATGGCGGATCTCCTGGAAAAACGCCGTGCCGTCTTCGCGCGTCAGGTTGGCCACCGAACGTACGCTGCRCTCACCCCAGAGC
>NZ_JBFTLU010000661.1:0-1724 GCF_056396605.1 Pseudomonas sp. 05T35 | reverse complement strand
GCATGAGGCTACGCAAAATGAGGTTGGAGGTGAGCGTGGGCGCCTCCTCGACATAATCGAGGTTGTACTGCAGGAGTAAAGGATTGACGAAAGGCCGCAAAGCCAGATGTATCGCCTCTACTGTTTCGTCCAGGGGAGTCTTGCGTTCAAATTCGCCGATCTCTCGCCCCTCCCGCACAATTTGCAACACGAAGCGTTTGATCTGTGCGTCATAAGCCTGCGTACTGGGCCAGCTTTCCGACGCCGCGAATGCTGCAATGTCATAGAGTTTTCGGTCGTTAAAGAACAGATTCACACCTGTGGCGATCACAGTTTTGACCAATCGTCGAAAGCGCTCCGTCGGCGACAGGTCTTCTATATTGATCGCCTGCTCCACAGCCGCGACGATTTCTGCCAGACAATTTGCGCAGATGGCTTCACCGATCGCCTGCTTGGAATCAAAAAATTTGTAGATGTAGGCCTTGGAAAACCCGATGGCCCTGGCCAGGTCGGAAACCGTGGTTTTGCCGTAGCCGTATTGACTGAAGTGTTCATTGGCCGCCGCGACAATCTGGTCTCGAATGTCGTGATCGGCTGGGCCACGGGGGCTGGGTGAAGCTGAAGATATTGATGGCTGATTCATGGGAACAGCTTACTCATCCTATCGAGGACTGACAACTTGTGACCGACAAGATATATAGTCACAAATCGACCATGAAAAATCTAACGCTACATTACCTAGCGACACTCTGTAGCCTGCGCGTAAATGCCCGGACCACACTGCAACGCAGTTCAGTCCGTTCTCCCCGTCAATTTCGGGAAATTCAGGGTCCCAGAAGCGTCGCTGCGAGCAATGCAGAACATCAACACCAGCCTCAACCAACGGTAGCAGCCAGTCTTCCATTAATGCAGGGGTCTCGGCGAACCGATGTTTCAGGCACATCCGCACTTGTGGCGAGGGAGCTTGCTCCCGCCGGACTGCGTAGCAGGCCCAATTCAGGGCCGCTTCGCGCCCCGGCGGGAGCAAGCTCCCTCGCCACAGATACTTCTCAGCCCTCCAGACTTCCTTAAGTGAACAGCATTGCCGATCAATCGAGGCTTTATTGTTATCCAGCGGGAATTCCTGCGCGCCGTGTCGTACCGCCAAGAGCGGAGAAAGTCGTAGAACTCTCCCCCCCCCTCTTGGCTGGCCGACTATCAGAAATCAATCGATGCTGAAAGCTGAAGGGTACGTGGAGCGCCCAGGCCGCCGGACAGGCCACTGCCGTCGCCGCCACTGTAGGAGCCGAGCCAGTAGGCCCGGTTGGCGAGGTTCTCTACGTTAGCCCGTAAGGTCACAGGTTTGGACATGACCTTGGTGGTGTACCGACCGCCCACATCGAAAACGGTGTAGGACGGCAACTCCATCCGATGGTCGTCGGTAACGTAGCGGCTGCCAACGTAGTTTGTGCCCGCGGTCAGGGTTAGCCCAGGGACCCTCTCCAGATCGTACTCGACTCCAAGTTTGCCGATGATTTTCGGAACGCCGGTCACCTGATTGCCTTCGTTCGCCGCTACCTGCGCCTTCGTCAACACCGCCTGCGTGTAGGAAACACCGCCCATCAAACGCAAATCTGGTCGGGCCTCACCGAAGAAGCTCCATTCCACGCCACGGTTGCGCTGCTCACCATTGACGCCAAAAATGTTGGTGACCGGGTCGGTAAAGGTGCTGGGTTTTTCGATCTGGAACACGGCCAACGTAGTGG
>NZ_JBFTLU010000660.1:0-3357 GCF_056396605.1 Pseudomonas sp. 05T35 | reverse complement strand
GCCCGGGAAGAAAAAATGACCACCTTGCCCGTTTGCCAGACCCTGCTGCTGGAACTGCACAACGGCGTTCTGCACATCACCTTGAACCGGCCAGACTGCCGCAACGCCATGAGCTTGCAGATGGTCGCCGAATTGCGCGCAGTACTCGCGGCGGTGCGCGATGACCGGGACATCCGCGCGATAGTGCTCGGCGGTGCCGGCGGGCATTTTTCTGCCGGCGGCGATTTGAAAGACATGGCCAACGCCCGCGCTCAAGGTCAGCAGGCCTACCGCGAATTGAACCGCGCGTTTGGCGCCCTGCTCGAAGAAGCCCAGCACGCGCCGCAAGTGCTGATCACCGTGTTGCAGGGGGCTGTGCTCGGCGGCGGCTTCGGTCTGGTGTGTGTCAGCGACATTGCACTGACCGATCACAATGCCCAGTTCGGCTTGCCGGAAACCAGCCTCGGCCTGCTGCCAGCGCAAATCGCACCGTTTGTGGTCCAGCGTATCGGCCTCACCCAGGCACGACGCCTGGCGCTGACCGCCGCGCGTTTTGACGGGCATGAAGCGCGGCGTCTGGGGCTGGTGCATTTTGTCGAACACGATGCACAAGCCCTGGCTGAACGTCTGGACGCAGTGCTCGCCCACGTTCTGTGTTGCGCGCCTGGCGCCAATGCCGCGACCAAGGCCTTGTTGTTGGCCAGCACCGAACAGCCGCTGGGACCGTTGCTCGACCAGGCGGCCGAGTGGTTCAGTGAAGCCGTGACCGGGGTGGAAGGTGTCGAAGGGACGATGGCCTTTGTACAGAAACGCAAACCGGGTTGGGCGCCTTGAAAGCATCGCGAGCAGGCTCGCTCCCACATTGGATCTGGGGTGTTTGCACTATCTCATACACACCGAAGATCAACTGTGGGAGCGAGCCTGCTCGCGATGAGGCCCTCAAAAACACTGCACAACACAAAGGATCACCCCATGCCCACCCTGCGCAAAATCCTCATCGCCAACCGCGGTGAAATCGCCTGTCGCATCCAGCGCACCGCTCAAGCGCTGGGTTATCGCACAGTGGCGGTGTTCAGCGATGCCGACGCCGATGCCCTGCATGTGCGCATGGCCGATGAAGCGGTCAACATCGGCCCCGCTGCTGTTGCCCAGTCCTACCTGAACAGTGCGGCAATCATCGACGCTGCATTGCGCAGCGGCGCGGACGCGATCCATCCCGGCTACGGCTTCCTCTCGGAAAACGCTGAATTCGCCACGGCATGCGCCCAGGCCGGCATCACCTTTATCGGTCCGGATCCTGCGGCCATCGAACTGATGGGCAGCAAACGCCTGTCGAAAATCGCCATGCTCGCCGCTGGCGTACCGTGCATCGGCGGTTACCAAGGAGCGGAGCAGGATGACACCACCCTCAGCCGCGAAGCCGAACGCATCGGCTATCCGCTGATGATCAAGGCCAGCGCCGGCGGCGGTGGGCGCGGCATGCGTCTGGTGCACAGTGCGGATGAATTGCTTGCGCAGATCCGCACCGCACGCTCCGAAGCCCTGCACGCGTTTGGCAGCGACGAGTTGATTCTCGAACAAGCGCTGATCGAACCGCGCCATGTCGAGATTCAGCTATTCGGCGACCAGCTGCCATGGGCGACGCTGCGCTGAAGGCCGGGCGCGCAGTGTATTACGTCGGCGCCGGCACCGTGGAGTTCTTGCTCGATGCGCGGGGCCAGTTTTACTTTCTGGAGATGAACACCCGTTTGCAGGTCGAGCACCCGGTRACCGAGATGATTACCGGCCTGGACCTGGTGGCCTGGCAACTGGATGTTGCGGCCGGGTTACCACTGGCGCTGCGCCAGGAACAGGTCGAACTCAAGGGCCACGCGATGGAGGTGCGTCTTTACGCCGAAGATCCGGCGCAGGATTTCCTGCCCCAGACCGGGCGCATTATGCGTTGGGAACCGGCCCTCGCGGACGGGGTGCGCATTGACCACGGCTTGCTTGAAGATCAGCAGGTCAGCCCGTTTTACGACCCGCTGCTTGGCAAAATCATCGCTTACGGCGCCACCCGCGAGGAGGCTCGGCGCAAGTTACTGCGGGCAGTCCAGGACAGTGCCTTGCTGGGTTTGCAGACCAATCAGCGTCTGCTCGCTGGTTTGCTGGAGCATCCACAGTTCATCGCCGGGGACTTCAATACCGGGTTCATCGCGCAACACTTCGCCGATCACCCAAGCCTTCACTCGCACGCGCCCACGACCGAAGAGCTGGCTATCGCCACGATGCTGTTCTATCAGCAGTCCGCTGGCGCCCATCCGCCAGGACTCGCCGGCTGGTGCAACAGCGCCAACGCACCGTTGCAGCAACGAATCGGTCTCAACGACGGTCGCTCTGCCCGACAGGCAATTATGTATTCAAGTGGCCGGGGAAACGCTGCAACTGAAACGACTCGATATCAACGCCCGCTCGGCCAACCTGGAAATCAACGGCATTCGCCGCCGCTACGCCTATCAACTGGCCGCCGGACAACTGTGGTTGTTCACTCGCCCCGGCAGCTTGCTGCTGCAAGACCAGACATTGGCGCCCGTCAGCAGCCAAGTCGACACCCGCACCGGTACGCTGAAAGCCCCGATGGATGGAGCGATTGTCGACGTACTGGTCAGTGAAGGTTCATCGGTGAGCAAGGGGCAATTGTTGCTGGTGCTGGAAGCGATGAAAATGGAACACCCGCTCAAGGCCGGTATCGACGGTGTGATCAAACGGCTGCAGGTCAGCCCCGGCGATCAGGTAAAAAATCGTCAGATTTTGTTGGAGGTTGAATAAGCCGCTAGGCGGATCCATCGCATTTGGCTACGCTCAGCCTCATCAGGACGCGGACACCAGGAAACCTGCGATGCCTCATTGGCTGGTAATTGATCTCGAAGCGACCACCGATGACGGTGGCTGGCCGGTAACCGAGATGGAAATCATCGAAATCGGCGCCACCCTGGTCAATCGCGCAGGCCGCGAACTGGACTACTTCCAGCGCTTCGTTCGGCCCCTGCGACGACCGCTGCTGACCCCTTTCTGTCGCGAACTGACCCACATCACCCAAGCCAATATCGACGCTGCCCAGCCACTGACCGAGGTCTGGCCGCTGTTCGAGCGCTGGCTCGGCCAGCATCACACGCGCCTTGAAGGCTGGGCCAGCTGGGGCGATTACGACCGACAGCAACTGCTTCAGGAATGGCAACGCCTGCAACTCGACAGCGCCCTGAGCCGAGTCCCCCACATGAACCTGAAGCAGCGCTTTGCCAAGGCCCGCCGACTGGAGCGGCCGCTGGGGCTCAATGGCGCCCTGCAATTGGCGGGTATGCAATTTACCGGTCAACAGCACCGGGCGCTGGAAGATGC
>NZ_JBFTLU010000659.1:0-2559 GCF_056396605.1 Pseudomonas sp. 05T35 | reverse complement strand
TGGTTGCACTCTTCAACGACTTTGCGCACGCCGTCGATGTCGGAGAAATCCAGCTCAGGGTCAACGCCCTGGGTGTAGAGGTTCAAGGCCACGGTGACCAGGTCGACGTTACCGGTGCGCTCGCCGTTGCCGAACAGGCAGCCTTCAACACGGTCGGCGCCCGCCATCAGGCCCAGCTCGGTGGCCGCAACGCCAGTGCCACGGTCGTTGTGGGTGTGCAGGCTGATGATCACGCTGTCACGACGGTTGATGTGACGGCCGAACCATTCGATCTGGTCGGCGTAGATGTTCGGTGTAGCGCATTCGACGGTGGCCGGCAGGTTGAGGATGACCTTGTGCTCAGGCGTCGGGTTCCAGACCTCGATCACCGCGTCGCAGACTTCCTTGGCGAATTCCAGTTCAGTGGCGCTGAAAGTCTCTGGCGAGTATTCGAAGGTCCACTCGGTTTCCGGCTGCTGGGCGGCGTATTTGACGAACAGCTTGGCGGCGTTCACGGCGATGGCCTTGATCCCGTCCTTGTCCTGATTGAAGACAATCCGGCGGAAGGAAGGGCAGGTCGCGTTATAGAGGTGAACGATGGCTTTTTTCGCGCCACGAAGGGATTCGAAAGTCCGCTCGATCAGGTCTTCACGGCCCTGGGTCAGTACCTGGATGGTGGTGTCGTCCGGGATGTGGCCGTCTTCGATCAGGGTCCGCACGAAGTCGAAGTCGGTTTGCGAAGCGGCCGGGAAGGAGGCTTCGATTTCTTTCACGCCGACGGCGACCAGGGTTTTCCAGAAGCGCAGCTTTTTCACCGCGTCCATTGGCTCGATCAGCGACTGGTTACCATCGCGGAGCATGCTCATCGGAAAATCCTTATTGTGTGGGCCGAAAAAAGGCGGCCTGCCGGTGGATCAAAAAAACGTTGGATAAAACGTGGGACGAGGCACCGCGATTCAGCCCGGCAGTCGTGCGCTGACGAGGCACAGGCTGCGGTGCTGGCGGAGCTGAATGAGGGTGTGAGAAGTTTTCATGTCTTCAACCCTAACCGCGGGGGTGGAAGATGGCAAGCAGTCGAAAAACTTTGAGATAAATACCCGAAAAGTCTTTTTTATCGAGATTTTATTGCTGTGTGTGGCTGCAATTGTTGTGATGTTTGCGTGAGGGTTGGGCTAAGCGCAATTGAAGATTCAGGCAGCGGGAAGTTCTTCGGTACCTGTGAAATTGTCATCGCGAGCAGGCTCGCTCCCACAGTGGATTAGGGGTGTGCACCAAATCTGTGGTCACACCGATACCCTGTGGGAGCGAGCCTGCTCGCGATGAGGCCAGTGGCCTTGTCCAGCATTCAGGGCTGGAACGCGCCGATGAAAATCGCCGGGTCTACGCGCGCATCGTTCAGGCTGACGTTCCAGTGCATGTGCGGCCCGGTCGCACGACCGGTGGAGCCGACTTTGCCGACCACGCTGCCGCGCGTCAGTTGCTGGCCGACTTTCACATCGATTTTCGACATGTGGCAGAACATGCTGATGAAGCCCTGGCCGTGGTCGACGAATACCGTGTTGCCGTTAAAGAAGTAGTTGCCGATCAGGATCACCTTGCCGGCCGCCGGGGTCTTGATCGGCGTACCCGCCGGCACCGCGAAGTCCAGGCCCGCGTGGGGATTGCGCTCTTCGCCGTTGAAGAACCGGCGCACGCCGAACTTGCTCGACAGCGGACCATTGACCGGTTTGTCCAGCAGCAGGTTGCTCGGCGTCACCGGGCTGAAACTGCGATAAGCGCGAACCTGTTCGTCCAGCTCGGCGTCGATGCGTTTCAGGTCGTCCGGGTTCGGATTGACCTGACGCTGGTTCTTCAGGGTGATGTGCTGTTCCGGGTATTTCTTGTTGCCGACCATGAAACTCAGGTTACGGCCACCGCTACTGAGCTGCTGGTTGCCGGGTTTGACGGTCAGCGGCACGCCGACAATCGCCAGCCAGTTGTTCTGTTCCTTGATCACCAGCACCGGTTTGCCTTGGTAGCTGGCCTTGGGCGCCTGAGCCGAAGTGCCCAGGTCGACTACCGCCACACCGCCGGGCACCGGTTTGTTCAGCAGGCGCGTGATGTAGCTGTCGGCGTGGGCGTTGAAGGTCAGGCAAAGCAACAACAGCGGTGCAAGAAAACGCGGCATGGATCAATCCAGTAAAGAAAGGGTGACGGGCGTCAGGTGATTGTCTTCAACCCGGACCTGCAATTGGCCTTCGCCGAGTATGGCTTTCAGGCGTTGGCCGTTTTGGGTCTGCGCAGCGCTGCGGATCGCGTTACCGCGTTCATCGAGCAAAATGCTGTAACCACGCCCCAGTGTCGCCAACGGGCTGACTACGTGCAGGGTTTGCATCTGGGTTTGCAGTTGCAGGCGACGGGCCTTCAGACCTTCGCGCATCGAGCGCGGCAGGCGCTCGGCGAGGCTGTCGAGGCGCTGGCGCAGCAGCGCCAGTTGCCGTCCCGGATGTTGCCCGGCGAGGCGGGTTTCGAGACGAATCAGTCGTTCGCGACGGGTATTGAGACTGCGCTCGAAAGCCCGGCGCAGGCGCATGTCCAGGT
>NZ_JBFTLU010000658.1:0-1729 GCF_056396605.1 Pseudomonas sp. 05T35 | reverse complement strand
TCGATCACCTGATCCGCACGTCTGCCCCGGCATAAACGCCAACGCTGAAAACACAAAACCCCATGAGTGATCATGGGGTTTTTTTGTGTCTTGCGCATTTCAAGTGTGGGAAGGGCCGTGCGACGTTCCCACATTGGATTTTCAGTGAGTTTTACAGCGGCGCCGGCTGAATGATCTCAACCCAGTACGCGTCCGGGTCCTTGATGAACGCCAGGCTCTTCATGCGGCCGTCATTCAGGCGTTTCTGGAAATCACAGCCCAGTGCTTCGAAGCGCTCGCAAGCCGCGCGAATGTCTGGCACCGAAATGCAGATGTGGCCGAAACCGCGAGGGTCGGTGTTGCCATTGTGGTAGGCGAAATCCGCATTGTTCTCGGTGCCGTGGTTGTGAGTCAGCTCAAGAATGCCGGGAATCGATTTCATCCACTGGGTACGTGCAGCGGCGTCGGCCGGTATCAGGTTCTTATCGACCAGCGCCAGGAAATACAGGCTGAACTCGGCTTCCGGGAAATCGCGCTTTTCCACCAGTGTAAAGCCGAGGATGCGCGTGTAGAAATCCAGCGATTTGGTGATGTCCTTGACCCGCAACATGGTGTGGTTGAAGACGAATTGCTGCGTGGCAGTGTCAGGTTGGGCGGTAACGCCGGGGAAGGTGTTCAGTTCGTGCAGGCTCATGGGCCCTCCGGAAAAAAGTGGGGCAAACGGCGCTCAAGACAAGAGCTGTCCCTTGGCTTGCCGTTGATGGGACTTGCTTGCAGTACGCCAATAATACGCAAGGCTGTGTATTGCACCAAAGCAAAACCTTCAGCTATTGCCTGGCGGCGTGGCGGGGCTCAGACTTTAACGCTCGCCCCGTCAGTGTTGAGTGCAATGTTTCGACCGTATCGCTATTTGATTGTTTTGACCTGCCTGTTGTCGGCTGTTGCCCGCGCCGAGACTGTGCTTCCTGAAATTACCTGGCCCAGTGGCTGGGAGGTGCAGGTATTGCCGCAAGAGGGTGTGGCCGTTCAGACGGCGGCGAAGGTTACAAGGCAGCGGGCGGTGAAAAACGATGAAAACGGTGATCCGGTGCTGGTCATGGAGTTGACCATGAGCCAGGTTGAGCCGGGGCATGAAGTCAATTTGCAAGGCGTGCTGCTGGAAATGCGCAAGTCCGTGCAAAAGGATTTTTTTCGGGGCGGTTATCAAAGTGTTTGCAACAAAATTCATCCCGCTACATTGAGCAGGCTGCAAGCGCTGGAAACCACCTGCACGGTCACCCAGAATGGACGACATGTGTTGTCGCAAACATTAGTCGCGGCGCTAGATGCCGATAAGGCCTATGTTTTTTCCTACGCAGGCCAAGCCGAGGCTTATGCCGCAAGTCAGGATGAAATACGCGATGCGCGAAACAGTTTGAGACTTAAGTAGTGCGCGATGTCTGCATGCTAGCCGTGCCGAGGGATATTGTTTAATACCCAAAGGGATTAAGCAGAAAGTTGTACCGGATGCCTGTGGTATTTGGCCGGCGTTTCCAACTAGATCGACGATCATCGTTGCATTAAGTATAGGCGAGCATAAAAAAGCCCTGCACAGGCAGGGCTTTTGGAGGGGCGCAGGAAAGCTTAAGTGCGCAGCCAGGAGTCAACGGTGCTTGCACCATATTGTTCCTTCCAGGCTTTCAGGCCACGGTGATTGCCGCCMTTGGTTTCAATCAGTTCACCAGTGTGCGGGTTTTGATAAACCTTGACC
>NZ_JBFTLU010000657.1:0-1729 GCF_056396605.1 Pseudomonas sp. 05T35 | reverse complement strand
GGGCTTGCCCGCGATGGCATCAACGCGGTCCGGCTGAAAACCGCGGGGCCTACATCGCGGGCAAGYCCGGCTCCCACAGGTTCTGTGCCCTGACTGGCATCGGGACAAGCCCGAAAAAGCGTGATTGCGCTGAAGCCTTGAACAGATTTTCGCAAGGTCGGCGTTAACCAAACAATGTGGTAGACACCACACAGGGAGAAAACATGGCTGTTGATATTTTCATCAAGATCGGCGACATCAAGGGCGAGTCCATGGACAAGGCCCACAAGGACGAAATCGACGTCTTGAACTGGAGCTGGGGCATGTCTCAGTCGGGCAATATGCACCTGGGGGGCGGCGGCGGTGCCGGCAAGGTGAACGTCCAGGACCTGTCGCTGACCAAGTTCGTCGACAAGGCCTCACCCAACCTGATGATGCATTGCGCCAGCGGCAAGCACATCGACAAGGTCAAGCTGACCGTGCGCAAGGCCGGCGGCGAAAGCCAGGTCGAGTACATGATCATCAACCTGGAAGAAGTGCTGATCAGTTCCCTGAGCACTGGCGGCTCGGGCAGCGATGATCGCCTGACTGAAAACGTCACCCTGAACTTCGCCAAGGTACTGGTGGACTACCAGCCGCAAAAAGCCGACGGCACCAAGGACGGCGGGCCGATCAAGTTCGGCTGGAACATCCGCCAGAACGTCAAGGTGTAATCGAACGAGCCCCCGTCGTTATGCGTCGGGGGCATTTTGGTGCTTGCTCGAATCCAATCCTTCCCCATCCGGTGTCTGAGTCATGGCCAAGCCTTCGTTTATCAATTTGTGGAAAGCGTATTCCGATCTCCTGGTTACGTATCCTGACGCAAAGCCCTGTGATGGCCCTTGGGAAAACCAGTGTGCTATCCGCATGAGCATGACGCTCAACACAGAGCTGACCATCAAGGTCAACAAATCCACCTACACCGAACCCAAGTGCGCCCATGGACATGCACGAGGGGCTGAGTCATTGGCAAATTGGCTGTGGAAACATCATCTGGGCCGTCCGACGATTCTCGGCGGAGACGCGCAAGAGCGTCGCAAGTTGATGGACAAAAAAGGCCTTATTTTCTTCAAGGACTGTTTCCAACAGCTGGGAGAGTCTTCAGACGGTCGCACCGGTGACCACATCGATCTTTGGAACCGTGGCCTTACCGCCAGCCGGTATGACGACCCTGCCTATCGATCAAGGGCTATCTGGTTCTGGGAGCTCTTATGATCAAGGCTCATTGCGCGGTATTTATTGGCTGCCTGTTATCAAGTCTAACTGCCTGTGCCGAGCAACAAGCCTCGCCGGCAATGCCATCCGCAGCGGTGGAGCAAGTCGTCTCGATGGGCGGGCAACAGTTGACGTTGGTGAATGACCAACAACGCTGCGCGCTACGCAAACCAGACCAGACACTATTGCCACTCGACATGCCATGGCCCTGCCAATTCACTGTCGACAGACAAGGCAAATCGCATGTCGAGACCTTCGGCAAGGTGCCCATTGTCATCGTTATTCATTTGTCGACGGTGGCTGAGAACAGTCCGGAATGTCGCTCCGAGTACCGCGCCATACGCCAGATCAATGGACAACTCGAACCCTCGATAATCGCTCGCAACGCCAGCTGCATGCGCGGCGCAGGTGACCAGAAGAATTACACGGGCCTTTTCACTTGGTAACCGAAATCGCCACCCGCGATCGCCTGCAACCGTCCCTGCTGGATCGGTTG
>NZ_JBFTLU010000656.1:0-1737 GCF_056396605.1 Pseudomonas sp. 05T35 | reverse complement strand
ATGCAGGACCAGCTGGCGTTCTTTCAGCGCCACGGCATTGCCGCTGCAAGTATCGATTCGGCGCAGAGCCGCGATGACGCCAACGAGGTGATGGCGCGGGCGCGTTCCGGCGAATTGAAGATCCTGATGATTTCTGTGGAGCGCTTAAAGAACGAGCGCTTTCGCAACTTTTTGCAGCAAGTGCCGATTTCGTTGCTGGTGGTGGACGAGGCGCACTGTATCTCCGAGTGGGGCCACAACTTCCGTCCGGATTACCTGAAGCTGCCGGACTACCAGCGCCAGTTCAACATCCCGCAAACCTTGCTGCTGACGGCCACTGCAACGCCCAAGGTGATCGCCGACATGCAGGCGAAATTCGCCATCGCGGCGAACGATGTGGTGACCACCGGTTTCTATCGCCCCAACCTGAATTTGCTGGTTGAGCCGGTGCGTGGCCAGGACAAGCGCCGGCGTCTGGTGGAGTGGATGAGCCAGCGTGCCGGGCAGCCGAGCATCGTCTACGTGACCTTGCAGAAAACCGCCGAGCAGATTGCCCAGCATTTGAGTCAAAACGGTCTTCAGGCCGAGGCCTATCATGCCGGTTTGCCCCACGAACAGCGGGAAGCGATCCAGCGTCGGTTCATGGGCGGGCAGTCCAATTGCATCGTCGCCACCATCGCGTTCGGCATGGGCATCGACAAGAGCGACATCCGCAACGTGGTGCATTTCGACCTGCCGAAATCCATCGAAAACTACAGTCAGGAAATCGGCCGCGCCGGGCGTGACGGGCAGCCTTCCGACTGCCTGGTGCTGGCCAACCGCGACAGCCTCAACGTGTTGGAAAACTTCGTGTACGGCGACACGCCGGAGCTGGACGGCATCCGCTGTGTGCTCGACGAACTGCAAGCCGCTGCGCCGGATGGGCAATGGGAGTTTTTGCTGGGGCCGCTGGCCGACCAGAGCAATATCCGCCAACTGCCGCTCAAGACCTTGCTGGTGCAGCTTGAACTCAAAGGTTTGATCGCACCGCGTTACGCCTACTTCGCCGAATATCGTTTCAAGTTCCTGCTGGAGCCTGAAGCCTTGTTGGCACGTTTCGAAGGCGAGCGACGGGACTTCGTCGAGGCGATCATCCAGACCTCCAGCCGTGCGCGAACCTGGGCCACGGTGAATTTCGAGGCGCTGTACCAACAGCATCAAGCCGAGCGCAACCGGGTGGTCAAGGCGCTGGATTACTTCCAGGAGAAGGGTTGGGTCGAGCTGGAAAGCAAGCAGATGACCGAGGTCTATAGCCTGCTGATGACGGACTTCGATGCTCAGGCGTTGAGCGCCGAGTTGCATGGCTACTTCACGCACCATGAACGCACCGAAATCGCGCGTATCCATGCGATGCTCGATCTGTTCGCCACCGAGCACTGCCTCGGCTATCGATTGGCGCAGTACTTCGGCGACGAAAATGCGCCGCAGCAGTGCGGGCATTGTTCGGTGTGTCATGGGCAGGTTGCCCGTCTGCCGGAGCCGCCTGAGCTGCCGGCGCTTGTGGATAAAAACTTCGAGGCGCTGTGTGGCGACTTTATCCACAGGCATGAGGCGTACAACGGCCATGTGCCGGGTGCGGAACGGCTGACACGGTTCTTGTGCGGTATCAGCGTGCCGCTGTTTACCAAGCTCAAGGCGCGGGCAATTCCAGGGTTTGCAGCGCTGGAGGATTATCCGTATGCCGAGGTGCGTGAGTGGGCCAATACGGCTCTCCTGGAC
>NZ_JBFTLU010000655.1:0-1743 GCF_056396605.1 Pseudomonas sp. 05T35 | reverse complement strand
GCAGACGGGCAACGTCCGGGTTCTTGGTCGACTTGGCTTCAGCTTCGACGTTTTTCGAGGTGATACCGGCCTCTTCGGCGTTGAGCATGGCGTAGCCAACCCAACGAACGATCGCCAGCCACTCGTCGTCGCCGTTACGTACGACTGGACCCAGAGGCTCTTTGGAGATGGTTTCCGGCAGAACTACGTAATCTTTAGGCGAAGCCAGTTTGCTGCGCTGTGCATACAACTGGGACTTGTCGGAGGTCAATACGTCGCAACGACCGGATTCCAGCGACTTGGCGCTTTCATCGGAGGTGTCGAAAGTAATCGGGGTGTACTTCAGGCCGTTGGCACGGAAGTAGTCGGACACGTTCAGCTCGGTGGTGGTACCGGCTTGAATACAGATAGTCGCACCATCCAGTTCCTTGGCACTTTTCACGCCCAGCTTGCTGTTGGCCAGGAAGCCTACGCCGTCGTAATAAGTAATGAAGCCAGGAAATTTCAGGCCCATGCCCGCGTCACGGGAACTGGTCATGGTGGAGTTACGCGACAACATGTCGATTTCGCCGGATTGAAGCGCGGTGAAACGCTCCTTGGCATTCAACTGGCTGAATTTGACCTTGGTCGCGTCGCCGAATACGGCAGCGGCAACGGCGCGGCAGTAATCAGCATCGATACCGACAATCTTGCCGGTGGAGTCCGGAACCGAAAAACCTGGCAAACCGTCGCTCACGCCACATTGCACAAAGCCTTTCTTCTGTACCGCATCCAGGGTTGCACCCGCCTGAGCGAACCCACTGACACCGAGTACTGCGGCCGCAGTCACGACTGCCAGGGTGGATTTCAACATCTTCATTCAAACCTCCAGTTTTGCTCTTGTTGTGTCGGAGCTTGAGTCCTGCCGCACCCTTATGAGGCGCTGTTGACCCGTGTTGGCATTTCTTTGGGTCAAGCGGCGTAAGACCTTAGCTATGAGTCTAGTAGGAGAAAATCCACATAATGGAAAACTCGCTTCTCACCAATCGGCCGAACGGGCTGTAGCCCCTTTTACGTTCGCGAAGCCCGTAACGGCCACTGGCGAACATCCATCACCGGATTCTTGCTATCCCACAGCCGACAGTGACTGATAGTGTTACCGCCGTGGCTGAGAGCAATCACTTCGCCTTCCCCATAGCAAGGCCCGTACCACAGTTGCGGCTTAAGCGTTTCAGCCACAGATCAATAGAAAAATTTATAGATTTACGACATTTTATTAACCAATCAACCAGCCGCGCCCCATCTTCTCGCACCGCACGGGAGTATGCGCACCACAATGGAGCAACCATGACCGAGCCCTTGATTCTTCAGCCCAGCAAGCCTGTCGATGCCTGCGTTATATGGCTGCACGGCCTGGGCGCCGACCGCTACGACTTCCTGCCGGTGGCCGAAGCCCTGCAGGAAAACCTGTTGACCACCCGCTTCGTCCTGCCCCAGGCGCCGACTCGCGCAGTGACCATCAATGGTGGTTACGAGATGCCGAGCTGGTACGACATCAAGGCCATGAGCCCCGCCCGGAGCATCAATCATGAAGAGCTGGAGGTGTCGGCCCAAACCGTCATAACGCTGATCGAAGAGCAGCGAGCCAGCGGAATAGACGCCTCGCGGATATTTCTTGCAGGGTTTTCCCAAGGCGGCGCCGTCGTGCTGCACAGCGCTTTCCTGAAATGGCAGGGACCGCTGGGTGGCGTACTTGCCCTCTCTACCTATGCGCCGACATTCAGC
>NZ_JBFTLU010000654.1:0-1751 GCF_056396605.1 Pseudomonas sp. 05T35 | reverse complement strand
AAATAATGCAGAACCGGCCGGCCACCTGGTCAATCGGGTCAGGCTTGGCCTTCAGTTGACGGACATCAAGTCGCCTCGGCGCTCGCCCGTTCAAACTAGGACGTTACCGTCGCAGGATGCCCGAATGTCAACGCACAGCCGTTCTTCGATTTTTTTCGCCAGCTCTCTGATCATTCTGCTGCTGGCCGCCGGGAGCTTTGGTTACTGGAAATCGATGCATGACCGCCTGCCTGAAGGCCTGTATGTCGGCAACGGACGCCTCGAAGCCACCGAAGTGCAGATCGCCAGTAAAACGCCCGGGCGACTGGCCGAAGTGCGCGTCAATGAAGGCGACAAGGTGATCAAGGGGCAATTGCTGGCGCGCATGGACACCCGCACCCTCGAAGCCCAGCGCAACCAGGCCGAAGCCGAAGTACTGCGTGCCCGGGAGAACCTTTCTGCCGCCCAGGCCAATGTGCAGCTGCGCCAGAGTGAGCAATTGCTCGCCCAACAGGAACTCAAACGCTCCCAGGAACTGTTCAGGCGCGGTTACGCCAGCGGCCAGATCATCGATCAACAACAGGCGCGCTTCGACACCGCCAATGCCGCCGTCGCTGCGGCCCGCGCCCAGGTTTCGGCCGTCGGGGCCGCCATTGGCGCAGCTCAGGCGCAGGTCGCCCAGTTGACCAGCGAAATCGACGACAGCAGTTTGCGGGCGCCGATCGACGGCGTCATCCAGCTCCGCATGGCCGAGCCCGGCGAGGTGCTCGGTGCGGGCGGACGCGTATTAATGCTGATCGATCCGAATGATCAGTACATGAATCTTTACCTCTCAGCGTCCGTCACCGGACGCCTGACCGTCGGCGATGAAGCCCGGATCCTGCTCGACGCCCTGCCCGGCCATCCGCTGCCGGCAAAAATCAGTTTCGTGGCGGCCAAATCGCAGTTCACCCCCAAAGAGGTCGAAACGCGCGACGAGCGGCAAAAGCTGGTGTTTCGCGTCAAGCTGCGACTGACTGACCCGAGTGCCATGCCCCAGGCCAAACCGGGCATGCCCGGTGCCGGTTATGTACGCACCGCCCCTGTTGACTGGCCGGCCAATCTGCAATGACCGCTCCGGCGCTGCACATCTCCGGCCTCCAGCACCGTTATGGCAAGCAGCAGGCACTGGCCGACATCGCGTTCAGCCTGCCGGCCGGCACTCGCTGCGGGCTGATCGGCCCGGATGGCGCCGGCAAATCGAGCCTGCTGGGGCTGATCGCCGGTGTGAAGACCCTGCAACAAGGCCAACTGGAGGTGCTCGGCGGCTCAATCCAGGATCGCCTTCATCGCAACAGCCTCTACGCTCGCATTGCGTTCATGCCTCAAGGCCTGGGCGGCAATCTGTACCCCGAACTGTCGATCCGCGAGAACATCCACTTTTTTGCCACCCTGTTCGGGCTCTCGAAAGCTGACTTCGAGCAGCGCATGCATAGCCTGCTGCTGGCCACCGATCTGCTGGGTTTTGCCGATCGTCCCGCAGGCAAGCTATCGGGAGGCATGAAGCAAAAGCTCGGACTCTGTTGTGCGCTGATCCATGAGCCGGATTTGCTGATCCTCGACGAACCCACCACCGGCGTCGATCCCTTGTCACGGCGGCGCTTCTGGGAGCTGATCGACGACGTGCGCCAGCAACGTCCGCAGCTGACATTGCTGGTCGCCACCGCCTACATGGAAGAAGCCGAGCAATTCGAACACTGCCTGATGCTCGACGGCGGCAAGCTGATCGCAAC
>NZ_JBFTLU010000653.1:0-2117 GCF_056396605.1 Pseudomonas sp. 05T35 | reverse complement strand
GCACCGATGCGGTGAATGGCTCGCAGCTTTTTGCGACCAACCAAAGCCTCAATAACATCAACAATGGCGCGGGCATCAAATATTTCCACGCCAACTCAACGCTCGCCGACAGCACCGCGACCGGCGTGGACAGCGTGGCCGTCGGCCCAGCCGCGAGTTCGACCGCCGCTAATGCGATCGCCATCGGCAACGGCGCCGTCGCCGGCACTGCCAACTCCATCGCCCTGGGCAACGGCGCCACCACGGCTGCTGCTGTTGCGACCGCCAATGGCGTGATCAATGGCACCACTTTCAATTACGAGGGTGCGACACCGACTGGCGTATTGAGCGTGGGCAGCGTCGGCGACGAACGTCAGATCACTAACGTGGCAGCCGGTCGGGTGTCTGCGGCCAGCACCGACGCGGTCAACGGCAGCCAGTTGTTCTCCACCAACAGCGCGGTGGATGGCTTGGGGACGCAAGTCGATAGCCTTCTCAACAACGGCACCGGCATCAAGTATTTCCACAGCAATTCAGCRCTGCCCGATTCGCAAGCCAACGGCGTGGACAGCGTTGCAATCGGCCCGCAGTCCATCGCTGCAGGCGCCAATTCGTTCGCCGSCGGCTCGGGCTCCAACGCGACCGCTGATGGTGGCCTGGCGCTGGGGCATCAGAGTCAGGTCCAGGTCTCGGGCGGTATCGCACTGGGCGAAGGTTCGGTCGCGAACCGTGCCCTGGCACCGGCCAGCGGCACAATCCCGGTCGGTAGCGGCGCGATCATATATGACACCTCGGACGCGACCTTGCTCGGTTCGGTTTCGGTGGGCAAGGCAGGCAGCTACCGGCAGATCACCAATGTGGCGGATGCCACCGAAGATCACGACGCCGTGACCCTGCGTCAATTGACCGGGGCGATGGGCTCCTTGAGTTCGACCGGCACCCGCTATTTCCACGCCAACTCGACGAACCCGGTGGACTCGCTCGCGAGCGGCGCGGAGTCGATTGCGGTAGGTCCGGCCACCGTGGTCAACGGTGACAACGGCATTGGTATCGGTAACCAGGCCAGTGTCGGTCAGGCTGCCGCTGGTGGCATTGCCATCGGCCGCAATACGCAGGTGTTGCAGGCCTCCGGTATCGCCATGGGCAGCGCGGCCCAGGCATCGGCTGAGCAATCGGTCGCGTTGGGTGCCGGTGCCAATGCGAGTCAGGCCATGAGCGTGGCGCTGGGTTCGAGTTCCGTGACCACGGTCGGGGCAGAGACGAGTTACAGCGCCTATCGATTGGCGTCACCGCAGACGTCGGTTGGCGAGGTCGGCATCGGCACGGCGCTGGGAAATCGCAAGCTCACAGGGCTGTCGGCAGGTACGCAGGTCAACGACGCGGTCAACGTGGCGCAACTGAAATCGGTCGGTGATCAAGTGGACCAAAACACCACGGACATCACCAACCTTGATGGTCGGCCAAGGCTTCTGCTGACGGCAGTGTTGCAGTGGGCAGCGGTGCCAGTGATGACGGTCGAGGTGCAGAGGCTTACACCGGCAAGTATTCGGCGGCGAACAATGTGACCTCGGGCACGGTGTCGGTGGGCAATGCGGCGACCGGCGAAACCCGGACCGTCAGCAACGTCGCTGACGGCAAGGACGCCAACGATGCGGTCAACGTGCGCCAGCTCGACGGTGCGGTCGCCGAATCCAAGCAGTACACGGATGACTCGATCGCCAATCTCAATGGTACTGCAATTCAGCAGGGTGCCCGTATCAGCGCCGTCGAGGGCGATGTCTCCAACCTCAAGAACGGCACCGACGGCATGTTCCAGGTGAACAACAGCAGTGCAGTAGCCAAACCGAAAGCCACAGGCGTCGATTCGATAGCCGGCGGTGCGGGGGCGGTGGCGTCGGGCAAAAACAGCGCGGCGGTCGGTACGAAGTCTCAGGCTACCGGAGAAAACTCGGTCGCTGTGGGCAACGGKGCCAAGGCTTCTGCTGACGGCAGTGTTGCAGTGGGCAGCGGTGCCAGTGATGACGGTCGAGGTGCAGAGGCTACGGTCGAGGTGCAGAGGCTTACACCGGCAAGTATTCGGCGGCGAACAATGTGACCTCGGGCACGGTGTCGGTGGGCAATGCGGCGACCGGCGAAAC
>NZ_JBFTLU010000652.1:0-1778 GCF_056396605.1 Pseudomonas sp. 05T35 | reverse complement strand
CTTCATCGGTGAGCTTCACCGCCGCAAGATCTGCCTTGACGTTCAGGGTCGCGAAATCGCGGGTCTGTTTTTCCAGACGAGCGAAAGCCTGCACCTGTGCATCGGTGACAAAACCGCTACCTGCCAGACCGGCACGCAATTGGCCGATCAGCATTTCCTGAGCCAGCATCTGGCGGAACTGCATACGGCTGTAGCCCAACTGACGGATCACCTGGTCGAAACGCTCAGGACTGAACTTGCCGTCGACCTGGAATTCAGGCGTTTGCAGGATCACTTGGTCCAGTGCAGCTYCGGAGAAAGCGAATTTCGATTTTTCTGCGCCTTGCAGCAACAGTTTGCGGTCGATCAGCCCTTTCAGAGCAGCTTCGCGCAGCATTTTTTCATCAAGCAAGGATGCATCGAAATCCTTGCCCAGCTGTTGCATGAGTTGACGGCGTTGCATATCAACCGCCTGACTCAGCTCGTTCTGGCTGATTTCTTCACCATTCACCTTGGCCGCATCATTACGGTGGGTAGTGGCCTTGAAGATGGCGTCGAAACCGGTCAAGGCCATCAGTGCAACGATGACCCCGATAATGGTCTTGGCAATCCAGCCTTGTGAATTGTCCCTGATATTCTGCAGCATGCGTCCCCCAGAAACGGTTGAACTTCAAATTAGGCAACCGTGGAGCGTGGGTAGAATCCGGATAGAAGAAAGGCGCATCCGAGGATGCGCCTTCTCGTAACTGGCGGAGCGGACGGGACTCGAACCCGCGACCCCCGGCGTGACAGGCCGGTATTCTAACCGACTGAACTACCGCTCCGCTGCCAAGTCAGGAATGACCCCGACCCGGATAGGCAAAAAACCGAGTGAGGCTTAGTTAACAGCTTCTTTCAGTGCTTTACCGGCTTTGAAACCTGGTTTTTTGGCTGCTGCGATTTCCAGCGTCTTACCGGTCTGTGGGTTACGACCAATGCGAGCTGGACGATCAGTCACGGAGAAAGTACCGAAACCAACCAGAACAACAGAGTCGCCAGCCTTGAGAGCGCCAGTGACGGATTCGATTACAGCGTCCAGCGCGCGGCCAGCAGCAGCTTTCGGGATATCAGCGGATGCAGCGATARCATCAATCAGTTCCGACTTGTTCACTCTAAGTCCCCTTATATCTATTTGAGATGATTCTAAGTTTTTTGGTGAAAGCAAAAACGAGTGCTGAATGGCCTACAGACACTTAAGAGCCGCTTTATAACAAGGGCTCTAAAAAGCTGTCAAGAAAGCCCCCCAGGCTAATACGTACTAGTGCGTGCTAATTCTTTCCTTAGAGTCAGACTCGCGTTTGTCATCCTTTGCAACTATCTCGGGAGCCACATCCGGCAAGGGCTCCGGCGCGTATTGCAGCGCAATTTGCAGGACCTCGTCAATCCATTTAACCGGTTTGATCTGAAGATCTTGCTTGATATTGTCAGGAATTTCCTTCAAATCGCGAACATTCTCTTCAGGAATGATCACTGTCTTGATCCCGCCGCGGTGTGCCGCCAACAGTTTTTCCTTAAGTCCACCGATCGCCAGAACCTGGCCGCGCAAGGTAATTTCGCCGGTCATTGCAACATCTGCGCGTACAGGTATGCCGGTCAATGCCGACACCAGTGCCGTACACATGCCTACACCCGCACTAGGACCGTCTTTGGGCGTCGCCCCTTCCGGCATGTGGATATGGGTGTCGCGCTTCTCGTGGAAGTCCAGCGGGATCCCCAGGCTTTTCGCGCGGCTGCGAACTACCGTCAACGCAGCTGTGATC
>NZ_JBFTLU010000651.1:0-1796 GCF_056396605.1 Pseudomonas sp. 05T35 | reverse complement strand
GCGGTGCCGGCGCAGGGCGATTTGCTCGAGCATTGCATCAAGGATCAGTCGGTTCTGGTCACCGGAGCGGGTGGCTCTATCGGTTCYGAGCTTTGTCGCCAGATYCTSGCGTTGAAGCCGACCACGCTGCTGTTGTTCGAACACAGTGAGTTCAATCTTTACAGCATTCTGTCGGAACTTGAGCAGCGTATTGCCCGCGAGTCGCTATCGGTTCGTCTGTTGCCGATCCTCGGTTCGGTGCGCAACCAGGACAAACTGCTGGATGTGATGAAAACCTGGCATGTGGATACGGTGTATCACGCGGCGGCTTACAAGCACGTGCCGATGGTCGAGCACAATATTGCCGAAGGTGTACTGAACAATGTGATCGGTACGCTGAATACCGCGCAGGCGGCCCTGCAGGCCGGTGTGGCGAACTTCGTGCTGATTTCGACCGACAAGGCTGTACGCCCCACGAATGTCATGGGGAGTACCAAACGCCTTGCCGAAATGACGCTCCAGGCGCTCAGTCGCGAGCTGGCGCCGGTGATGTTTGGTGACAAGACCAACGTGTCCCGGGTCAATAAAACCCGGTTCACCATGGTGCGATTCGGCAATGTGCTCGGGTCTTCCGGTTCGGTGATTCCGCTGTTCCATAAGCAGATCAAGTCAGGCGGCCCGCTGACGGTCACACATCCGAAAATCACCCGTTACTTCATGACCATCCCCGAAGCCGCGCAACTGGTCATTCAGGCCGGTTCGATGGGGCAGGGCGGTGATGTGTTTGTGCTGGACATGGGCGAGCCGGTGAAGATTGTCGAGTTGGCGGAGAAGATGATTCACTTGTCGGGGTTGAGTGTCCGTTCGGACAAAAATCCTCAGGGCGACATTGCCATCGAATTTACCGGGCTACGTCCAGGCGAGAAGCTCTACGAAGAGTTGTTGATCGGTGACAACGTGGCGGCTACTCAACACCCGATGATCATGACGGCCAATGAAGATCTGCTGSCTTGGGAAGTGCTCAAGGGCAAGTTGACGGAGTTGCTGTCTGCGATTGAGCGGGATGATTATTCGCGGGTCCGCCAACTGCTGCGCGACACCGTCAGTGGCTATGCCCCGGACGGCGAGATCGTCGACTGGATCTACCAGCAACGCCGCCTCGAGCCCTGATTGTTACACACCCTGTAACCGATACATTTTTGACAGGCTCACAGCATGACCTAGGTTTGGGAGGCAGCTTCGGAAAAGCTGCTTCTTTCCTATCGATGTCATGGAGCGTCACTTATGCGTACAGGCTATTTCTACTCTCTGGTTTTTGCCCTGCTGACCAGCGCCTCTATTGCCGCTATCGCTGCACCAGCGACAAACACGGAAGCTGTAAGCGCGCCATTGGCAGTACAGGTCGCACCGTCCGGGGAGGCTGCAAAAGTCGATCTCAATACGGCGGATGCAACGACACTGCAGCGGGAACTCGCTGGAGTAGGTGAGGCCAAGGCCAAGGCGATTGTTGCATATCGTGAGAGTAATGGACCGTTTGCATCGGTGGATGAGTTGTTGGAGGTCAAGGGCATCGGCAAGGCGATTCTGGACAAGAATCGCGACAAGCTTGAGGTGAACTGATTCGTAGATGCTAGTGCCAGAGGCCGGTCATTGACCGGCCTTTTTCATTGGGTGCGCCAGGCATGGCGCGTTGCGCGCAAGCGCAACCAGTTTGGCTGTGGTGGCCACGCTGGTGACTTGGAGGTGAAAGTCCTCTACACACCCGGCAAGGGGAAGTGTTAGCCAGAGGCAAGGGTGTTGCGGGCGACTGCGAATCT
>NZ_JBFTLU010000650.1:0-1800 GCF_056396605.1 Pseudomonas sp. 05T35 | reverse complement strand
CCATATCTCACAGATATCTCTTCGATTAGAGGGCTTGCGCGCCAACCTTTCGCAATTCAAGCAAGACGAGCTGGAAATACAGGAGACATTGCGTGGATCTCCTGCACTCGAGATCGAAAAAGCTCTGGATGAGGCGTTTGACGAGATACGTGAATCGATAAACCATACCGAAGAACTCTTGAACGCGTTGGTTCAAGAGGCTGAAAGAGGTCGTGAAACGCAGGCGAGCCAAGAGGCTGGTTGAGATGTTCAAGGTCGGCTGAGGTGGAAAATGAGAAAGCCCGCAACCGGCGGGCTCTCTGCATCATACTGGAGCATGAAGACGTAAAGATCGGGTCTACTGATCTTTATCCTGATCTTGTTTGGTGCTCGAATGTTTGGTGCTCGAAGTAGCAGCGTTACTCAGCCCCTTTTCATTGTGATCGCCAGGTGTGGTGGTCGAGATCGCAGTGGCCTTTGTAAGTCCGCGTGTGGTTTTAGAGTGTGCGATCCCTGAAGTCGCCGAACCATGACCTTTGCTGTCATGGCGAATACTCCCGGTGTGCTTGCCACTGATTCCATGATCCCTGATTGCTTTACCGTCATGATCGCTATCCAGACCTTCGCTACGGCCAGTGCTATCAGCGTCAGCAGTATGGCCTTCGCTACGGCCATTGCTGTCAGCATCAGCAGAATGACCTACTCCCTGGCCGCCGGCGCCGCTACTGCTGCCGTGACCTGCACTGTTTCCGCCGCCACCACTTTTTGCATAGGCAGAGGACATTGGGAGTAAAGGCGCTGCAGCCAGCATCATTACGCATGTCATCAAAGCTACGAAATTCGTCTTCTTTAAATGCATGATGGCGTCCATCGATGTGAGTGGGTTTGCATGAATTAGGACGCACGGCATTCGTTTATAGTTCTCAGGCTTCAGACCGACGGTGTGAGGAGTCTGGAAACACTATGCGCTGGATGCCTGCGTACCTATGAGGGGCGAGGTTTAGATCAGGCATGTCATTTCAGGAGAAGGGATAACAATGATCCACCGTAAGCCAACAGAGCCTTGGGCTGTTGACGCGATAGCCTACATTCGGGCCTCTTCGGCTTTGAAACGAGAGTTTGCTTTGCTGCAAAACCGTGTCTATCCGGAGACGGGAGAAGATGAAATCAATACGGCGATACCGCTGCACGATCCAGTGTTCGATGCATTCTCGTTCTATACCTGCGCGCACGACAGGGTCGTCAGTTATGCCGCGGTCGTAATGAAAGCGATTGAACATGCGGGTGACACATTTGAAATCGCCGGGCTGAGTTGCGTCATGACCGATCCAGATTGTCAAGGGCGAGGTCTTGGGTTGAATACCGTCGCCGCGGCGACTCGTTGTATGGAGCGCAGTAATCTTGATATCGGCGTCTTCACGTGTGATCCGCCGCTCGCTCGTTTCTATGCGCAGGCTGGCGGCTGGTCTGTTGCACCCAATATCGTCCTGATCGGCAACCCGGATGAAGAGGCTTTACGCAGCGATACGTTGGGCAAAGTTGTCATGTTGCGGCTGTTTTCGCAGAAGGCAATCGCGAATGCATCGACATTTACGCACGGGGTTATAAATCTCGCCTTGCCGCAAGGGCAGTTTTTATAGTCCGGATGTCAATGTGCTCTGCCGCTTGCTGCTCCTGTGTAGCGTAGCTGCATAGACGCAGGCGGGCGCCCGAGTGGCTGGCGCCGTCAGATTGGACGGCACCAAGATTTTCCTGCGGGGCTGAGATGAGAAACACAGTCATCCACGGAAGCTGGCTGACACTTCATTGCTATTCGATGAA
>NZ_JBFTLU010000649.1:0-1802 GCF_056396605.1 Pseudomonas sp. 05T35 | reverse complement strand
GGCTTGAGCACCAGCACATCGCTTTCCAGCGAATCGAGCACCACTTCCGCGGTGTTTCCGATCAAGGCCCCCGAGAACCCGGTGCGTGCCACGGTGCCGATGACGGTCACCGACGCCTGCAATTTATGCGCGATGTAGGGAATCAGCACATCGGCCGGACCTTCTTCGATATGCAGATGCTCATCGTCGATGTCGAACTCGGCCTGGAACGCCTTGCACGCTTCGCGGTAGCGGGCCTCGATGGTTTCCTTGAGCTGGAACACCGGGTCGGCCGCCGAGAGCATGGGCGATGGATGGGCGCTGATGACGTGCAGATGGGCCTTGGCCAGGTGAGCGATGTCGAAGCCATGATCGACGATGCTCGCATGCAGCACGCGGTGCTCGGGGTCGTTGTTGCCCACGTCGATGGCCGCCAGAATCTTCCCGCCAGTCCAGGGTTTCGAGGTTTTCACCAGTAACACCGGGCTCGGGCACTGGCGCAGCAGCTTCCAGTCCGCCGGGGTCAGCAGGGCCTTTTTCAGCGGGTTGTCCGGGAAGTGTTGCTTGATCACCAGCCCGCAACCCTCGGCCTGCTGCACATCGATGATGGTTTCATGCAGGCTTTTGTTCCAGGCTTGCTCGGTGGTGACACTATGGCCGTCTTCCTGCAGGCTGGCCTTGAGCACGCTCAACAGCGCCGAGTGATCATGCTCTTTATCGCAGATCAGCAAGTGCAGATGCGCCTGAGTCACCCCGGCGATCATCTTGGCGCGCTTGAGGGCCAGGCTCTCCTCGGGCAAGGGTTCGATGACCACCAGGATGCTGCGGATGGCTTGCATGGTCGGAATCTCCGATGAATGAAAAACACGTCGTTGCACAACTATAGTTGCTGGTCGTGAACTCGGGTCTTGATGCATATCAAGTGCCGCGACTGGTGGTCTGCCGGCAGGCACGTATAATCGGCCCCTTCGCTGTGAACTTATTGCCCGTGAGCCTCATGTTACTGAACCCTGAAATCGTCGCCGTCCTGCCCAATGGTCCTGTTGAACTGTCGGAAGTGAGCCAATGATCCTTCCTGAAATTCACGAATTCCTTGGCTGTCGCACGCCCGATGGCTGGGTTCAGGCCGCACTGGCCGACCAGGAAACCCTGCTGATCGACCACAAGAACTGCGAGTTCAAGGCTGCCAGCACCGCGCTCAGCCTGATTGCCAAGTACCATTCGCATGTCGACCTGATCAATTTGATGTCACGCCTGGCCCGGGAAGAGCTGGTGCATCATGAGCAGGTCATGCGCCTGATGAAAAAGCGCAAGATCGAACTGCGCCAGCTGTCCGCCGGTCGCTACGCCTCGGGCTTGCGCAAAGTGGTGCGCAGCCACGAGCCGGTCAAACTGGTCGACACGCTGGTGGTCGGGGCGTTTATCGAGGCGCGCAGCTGCGAGCGTTTCGAAGCGTTGGTGCCGCACCTCGACGAAGAGCTGGGCAAGTTCTACTTCGGCCTGCTGAAAAGTGAAGCGCGGCATTTCCAGGGGTATCTGAAGCTGGCCTACCAGTACGGCGACGCCAAGGACATTGCACAGGTGATCGACAAGGTTCGCGCCGCCGAGCAGGAACTGATCGAGTCCCCGGACATCGAGTTCCGCTTCCACAGTGGTGTGCCGGCGGCAAGTCTGTGAAAGAAAACAGGCAAATTGTTAAAAACTCTTAAAAACATGAAAGTTCTCCGAAAACCGGCCCGCGAGGCCGGTTTTTGCTATCTGGCATGGTCGGTGACGAGGGGATTGGCGCCTATAATGCGCGCTCTCAATCATCGGCTCACAGA
>NZ_JBFTLU010000648.1:0-1803 GCF_056396605.1 Pseudomonas sp. 05T35 | reverse complement strand
GTCTTGTTGCTGAGGAACATGCCCTTGGCGATTTCCTTGTTGGTACGACCCTGGGCGAACAGTTGCAGGACCATCAGTTCGCGATCGTTGACGGACTTGAACAAGTCCAGTTCAGCGCAGAGTGCTTCATCCCCGCGAACCGGGTTCAAGGCCTGGCTGGGGAAGTAGTTGTAACCAGACAGCACGGCTTTGATGGCACTGAGCAGTTCGCTGAGATCCTCTTGCTTGCAGACATAACCAGAGGCCCCGGACTGCATGCAGCGGATGGCGAACAGTGTTGGGCTCTGGGCCGTCAACACCAGTGTTTTCAGTGGGGTGCTCATTGCATTGAAGCGGGAGAGAACTTCCAGTCCGTCGAGTTTGGGAATGCTGATGTCAAGAATGATCAGGTCGGGCATGCATTCGCGAACCATCTGCATCGCATCGACGCCGTTGTCGGCTTCACCGACTACTTTGTAACCTTCATGTTCCAGCAACATACGAACCGCAAGGCGAATGACGGGGTGATCGTCAACAATAAAAACCGAGTTCATAATCATGTCCCATACGTGCGCAAATAAAGCGAGCACCTTAGCTCAGATAAGTGCGTTGACGCATGAACTGACGAGGCTATAGGTGCAATATAGGACATGTCCTACATTAAAAGAGGCAGCAGACTACGCATGAACTAGGTTTGTGAGGAAGGACGAGAATATTAGCCAGTCATGTAGGTGCGTTTATTCAGGGTCGATATGTGTTTTTACAATACACGCCAAATCACTGTTTTCCGATGCGTARTGGTGCCGAGGTTTTTTTGTTTGTCGTGAGGTGTCTGAGGGGATATTAATGGTGTTTATTTATAAAGGGTCGGGAAGGGTCAACAAGTTTATAAATTCAGATTGTTTCAGTGGCTTTGCCAAGTAACCAAGTAATGGCAGTCGTTGCTCGTGTGCATTTTTTTCCAAGGTGTCCAGTTCGGTTGGGTCAAGGCTGCTCAGGATGATTGCCTTTCGTATCAGGCCCTGGTGGTTGGCAATACCGATCAAATCAAGGCCGGAGAGGTCTGGCAGGCATTGATCGCACAGTAGTATTTCGTAGGGGCGCTGTACTTGTATCATCGTTTGTAATGCATTTTCGGCATTATCTACGGCGGTGACCTGAGTAAAGCCGTAACTTTCAAGCAGGTATTGGGTGGCTTTCAGCTGAAAAGGATGGTCCTCCACCAGCATGATGCGCAAATCGTAGTTGAACATATAGCTTTCCATGAGGGTGGCCGAACTGCGGTGGGTGTCAGAAACAATTTTGTTGGTTTAGTCAGTACTGTCTTGTTTGCCGTTGCTGGAGTTCTATCGGTTGTAGGGCCCCCAATCCTGCTGTTCAGGATAGAGTGATTATTTTGTGTGTATATAGAGCAAACGATCAGTTTGCTCTATATAAGATGTAGGGAGATTCTCCCGGTACTACAAAATGTTGGGGGATGATCAGCCGTCACGGAATATTTCGGGGCGACTGATCGATCTATTTTTAGTGGTGACTGGAGCGTCCGGTCATTTCCAGTGCCATTTCGCTGGCATAGCTGTCGGTCATTCCGGCGATGAAGTCGATCATGCGTAAAAACGAGTTATGCAAAGGACCGTGCGGGTCGGGTGCATTATTACCCAGCAGATCGAGTATGCGACGATTCTTGAATGAAGCCGTACGACCGCCGTGCTGGATCATGCGTAAAAACGAGTTATGCAAAGGACCGTGCGGGTCGGGTGCATTATTACCCAGCAGATCGAGTATGCGACGATTCTTGAATGAAGCCGTACGACCGCCGTGCTG
>NZ_JBFTLU010000647.1:0-1824 GCF_056396605.1 Pseudomonas sp. 05T35 | reverse complement strand
GGCCAAGGGCGACCGGGTCAATCCGGGCGAAATCCTGATCGAGATCGAAGGCTGATTTAACAGCCTCGACTGCAACGCTTTACCTCGGGGGGGCATGTGCCCCCCTTTTTTTTCACCGCGGATTTGTGGACGTTAGAAGTTCATCCGCCACTGCCCCATCACGCCGTTTTCGTGGCTGTTGCTGCTCATCTCACCGTTGTAGGCAATGCTCAGGGACTGCTGCTTCGAGATCCTCAGATCCAACCCCGCTTCCAGTGTCAGGCTGTTGCGATCCAGTGGAATGCCTTCGACGTAGAACGTCTCGCTACCCGCCAAAAAAGTCTGACGTAGATGGCTGCTGACATCGCCGTAGGTGTGCTTCCAGCCAGCGCTCATACGCGGGGTCAGGCGCATGCCGTTTTCCAGGTCGCTATGGTGTGCCAGGCGCAGGCCAAAGATGCTGTTGAAGTTGCGTTGGGTTTGTTTGTCGACTTTCAGCGCAGCATCCCCACCTTTTTCCCGGTAGCTGTCACGTTGATAATGTTCATACCCCAGGCTTGCGAAAGGCTCGACCTGCAGGGCGCCACTGCTCAGGTTGTAGCCGACTTCGGCGAAAACCTGCTGGCTGCTGGCGTCGTAGCTGCCTTTGAGTGGGTCGCTGTAACCATTGAAGRCAATGTTGCGTTTGGTGGTTCCGTCATGACTGCTGTAAGTCGCACCCAGTCGCAATGCCAGCGGGCCGCTTTGACGCAAGGCATAGGCACCGAGGTGCCAGCTGTCGAGATCGCCGTCCAGTAACACCCCGTCCAGGCGAGTCTGTGATTTGCCACCCAGCAAGCCCGCGCGCCATTYATTGTCGAGTGACCAGTCGGCCCCCACCACAATGCCGTGAGTGCGTTGCCGAAGGGCGCTGTCGTCCAGTTTGTCATCAAGGGTTGCGGAGTTGCCCAGCGCCTGGACCCAGACCTTGCCGTTGATATCGTGACCAGTTGCCGAGCGGTCTTGCAGACTTGCATCGTTGCTCAGCTCGCGCATGGCGGAAAGCATGCTCGCGCTGACCGGCCGGACACTGCTCAACGTGGCATAGGCGAGGTTGGCGTTGCTGACGCCGGCCAGTTGCTCCAGCGCTATGGCGGCCGTTGCGGTGTCGCTGGTGAGCAGGGCATTGATGGCGGCATTGTTCGCAACCGTCTTCGGCGTTTGTGTTGTGCCGGGTTTATCGGAGTCGAGGCTGTTGGCGACCGGGGGGGCATTGGTCATCACTTCCGCCGGGAGTTCAGGTGCCAGTGCAGCGATCAATCCTTCACTTGCCGAGGGTTCTTTGGGGGCAATCATGTTCTCGACGAGCAGCGGATCAGGAACAGGATCAGGATCRGGAGCGGCTTGTCTGTTATCGGGGGTGATCAACGCCACTGCTGTGGTGACGGGGACGTCGGGTAAGTGCCGTTCGACAGAGTCCTGAGGGGCGGGTTTGGGTTTCGCAGGTTTTCGGGCTTTGACCGGACGGGGCTTGGTCTCGGTTACTTCGGGCTCTGTTTGCTGAGCGTGGGACATTTCGTTGCAGCCGAAGGCGAGGACAATTGCCAGGGCGAGATGGTGTGGACGATGAATGTGCAAAATGGGCATTGAATGCGACCTCTTCCTTGGGGAAGTCGAACTCTAAAAGGGCGGGCACATCCCCCGATGCCGGGTATTTCCGGCTCTTGTGCGAGGTGTGGGAGCTTCGGTTGTAGAAAAGGCTCCGCCTTGGAGGCCGCATGACTATTGGCCTCCCGTTGCTGACGTTTTTCCTTACGTCGTTCTCGGATGTGTCGATTTGCGAAGGCTCGGAAACGCGTCTGCCAC
>NZ_JBFTLU010000646.1:0-1827 GCF_056396605.1 Pseudomonas sp. 05T35 | reverse complement strand
GAGCTTTATAGAGCAGCGATCCATTAAGTTGGCCGCTTGATTGCATACTCTTGTATGTACAAGTAAGTATGTGTGCGTAAGAGTCGTGAGAACCTCTTTGCACCCGCCACTATTTCGCTTGTAACGCAGTGCCATGCACGGGCTTGCTCGCCCGCTGCCTGGGCTGGTTTTCATTGCTTTGTCCGGTGTGCACAAAAATAGATGTGCATACCCGCACAGGAGATTCGGCCTGAGCCGGATCAGATCGCAACACTCCATTGATTAGGCAGGAATTATCAAGATGTCGAAGAAATCAAGCTGGTTGGGTTCTGTAGCGCTCAGTGCAATGGTTCTCGCCTGTGCTCCGGCACTGCAGGCCAAAGAATGGACCTCGGTGAATATTGCAACCGAGGGCGCCTATGAGCCCTGGAACGTGACTCTGCCAGGCGGAAAAATTGGCGGCTTCGAACCGGAGCTGATGGATATCATCTGTCCGCGCATGAAGCTCAAGTGCAACATTGTCGTGCAGAACTGGGACGGGATGATCGCCAGCCTCAATGCCGGTAAATTTGACATGCTGATGGACGCCATTGTCATCAACGATGAGCGCAAAAAGGTAATGGCCTTTTCGATTCCTTACGCCCAGACACCTGCCAGTTTCGTTGCGCTGAAAGCTGATCTGTTGCCGGGCAAAACCGGTGCCGAAGCCGCCATCACTCTGGGGACCGATGCCAAGGAAGTGCGCGCCGGCGTTGAAGAGCAGCGCAAGGCACTCAAGGGCAAGACCATTGGTATCGCCTCCGGCACCATTTACACGTCATTCATTGATCAGAACTTCAAGGACGTGGCGACCATTCGTGAATACGGCAGCTCGGCCGAAGCCATTCTCGACCTGCTGGCCGGCCGCATTGACGTCGCTTTCGATGACGTGACCTTTTTCAATTCGGTGATGGACAAGCCGGAGAACAAATCGCTGGCCTTTACCGGCCCGGTCATCAAAGGCCCGATCTGGGGTGAAGGGGAAGCTCTAGGCTTCCGCCAGACAGACCCTGAGCTCAAAGCCAAGTTCGACGCAGCTCTCAAGGAAGCCATGGCTGACGGCACGATCAAGACACTTAGCGAGAAGTGGTTCAAAGTAGACCTCACACCTAAGTCTTGACCCCTGAATTGCCCGGCACCGTGAAGGCTGCCGGGCTGCTTAAACCTTCTCAAGAATGGGAGCCTCTATGAACCTCTTGCAGCTACTCAGTTTTGGTGACTCAGGCTGGGGAATGGCGCTGCTCAAGGCAGCGGRCATGACCGTGATATTGACCCTGGCAGCGCTGCTGGTGGGTGCGGTATTTGGCAGCCTGGTCGCGGCTGCCAAGCTATCCCGTCGACGCAGTTTGCGCTGGCTGGGAGATCTGTATTCGATACTGTTCAGGGGGATCCCCGAGTTGCTGGTGATCTACCTGTTCTACTTTGGCGGAGCCAGTGTAGTGACGGCGGTTGGCCACTGGTTCGGGGGTGAAGGCTACATCGACGTGCCACCTTTTCTGGTCGGTGCGCTGGCGGTCGGGCTGATTTCCGGCTCCTATCAGGCTGAAGTCTACCGCGGCGCTTTTCTCGCGGTATCACGGGGCGAACTGGAAGCCGGCCTGGCCATAGGCATGTCCCGCGCGATGCGCTTCAAACGGATTCTGGTCCCCCAGGTGCTGCGATTTGCGCTGCCCGGGCTGGGAAATGTCTGGCAAATGAGCCTGAAAGACTCGGCGCTGATTTCAGTCATCGGCCTGGTGGAATTGATGCGTGCCAGCCAGGTCGCGGCCGGTTCCACTCGTCAATATTTCACGTTCTACATCATCGGGG
>NZ_JBFTLU010000645.1:0-2568 GCF_056396605.1 Pseudomonas sp. 05T35 | reverse complement strand
CCCCTGACCTGGATGGAAAGGCCCGCCAGATCTCAAGGTGATCGCCCTGCCAGAGTAATAGCGTGTTGGGGAACAGCAGGTAGATGACGAGCGAATGCTTGAGCAAATTCCAGCGGTCCTCGGGACTGTCACGCATCTGGAGGATGGAGCGCCGCGGCATGATCAAACGGGCGTTAAGGCCAAGGGCCTGGAAGTGGCTGATAGACGGCAGAAATATCGGCAAGACCGTTGCCCGGTGCACAAACGGGAAATGCCAGTTTTCAAGAAAGGTATCAATCACGATTTTCCAGTTGATCGAGCGGTGCAGGAGGCGCGTTTCATAGTGCGCAAAACGCTGGAAATCGTACCCGGCGAGTTCATCATTCAGCGCGCCCAGTTGAGCGTCGATATTGATCGTCATTCCCGGGGTTGGATGTACCCAGATCAAGCCATTGCGTTCGACCACCGACAGCGCGACCAGATTGCGTTCGGCACGATCCAGACCATCAAAACCGCCTGAAGGTGCCAGCTGTGCAAGCGTGCCGTGCAAATCATAGGTCCAGCCGTGATAGGGACAGGACAGCGAGGATGCCAAACGACCAGTGCCCTCCAGCAGTTTCGCCCCGCGATGCCGGCAGACATTGATGAAGGCATTCAATCTGCCCTCTGCAGTTCGCACAACCAGTATGGGCACACCAGACAAATCATCAGTCAAATAATCGCCTGGGTGAACCAGCCGGCAACTCAGCCCCATCAGCAACTCTTCTTGAGTCAGCGCGATGAAGCAGGCTTTGTTCTATGCGCAAAAACCGTCGCCGTAAACTGTAAGAAGTAACAGGTACTTGTACGGTCGACCTCGCCGGACTGCACCTGATATGCAAGGATGTTGCACTTTGCGCAGCGCCATTGGCGGCAACAGCCCGCAGGGTAGGTGCTGGCGTTTTGGCCAAGGACTTTCATGACTGCCATCAACACCCGAACCCCACTCATTCCCGGGCGCCTCGAACAGATGTCGACGCGCATCGCCTTCTTTATTGCCGGGTTCGGCATCGCCGCGTGGGCGCCGCTGGTGCCATACGCCAAAGCCCGGGCCGGGCTCGATGACGGCACACTCGGCGTGTTGTTGCTGTGCCTGGGGGTCGGTTCGATTCTGGCGATGCCGATGGCCGGTATGCTGGCCTCGCGCTTCGGCTGTCGGCGGGTGCTCAGTGGCGGCACGCTGTTGATCTGCCTGGCACTGCCGCTGCTGGCCACGGTGTCGTCGATCCCGCTGCTGATTGCTGCGCTGTTCCTGTTCGGAGCCGGGTTGGGCACAGTGGATTCGACGGTAAACCTGCAAGCGGTGATCGTCGAGCGCGCCAGCGGCAAGACCATGATGTCGGGCTTTCACGGCTTGTTCAGCCTCGGCGGGATTGTCGGCGCGGCCGGTGTCAGCGCCCTGCTCGGCCTGGGTATTTCGCCGTTGGGCGCGACCTTGGTGGTGATCGTGTTTCTGCTGGTGTCGTTGCTCAAGGCTGCGCCCCATCTGTTGCCCTACGGCAGCGAAAGCTCGGGGCCGGCGTTCGCCATTCCCCACGGCGTGGTGCTGTTTATCGGCAGCCTGTGCTTTATCGTGTTCCTGGCCGAAGGCGCGGTGCTGGACTGGAGCGCGGTGTTCCTGACCTCAGAGCGTGATCTCGACACCGCGTATGCCGGACTGGGCTATGCCGCGTTTGCCTTGACCATGACGGTCGGGCGGCTGACAGGCGATGCCATCGTGCATAAGCTGGGGGCCACGCGCGTGATCGTGTTTGGCGGTTTGACCGCGGCTGCCGGTTTGCTGCTGGCAACCTTGGCACCGGCCTGGGAAGCCGCGCTGATCGGTTACGCGCTGGTTGGGGTCGGGTGTTCGAACATCGTGCCGGTGCTGTACACCGCTGTCGGCAAACAGAACGTCATGCCGGAAAACATCGCCGTGCCCGCCATCACGACGTTGGGGTATGCGGGAATCCTGGCGGGGCCTGCCGTGATCGGCTTTATCGCCCACGGCAGCAGCTTGAGTTTTGCCTTCGGATTGATCTCGGTGTTGCTGCTGGCAGTGGCGGTCGGTGGCAAGGCGTTGAAGGTCTGAGTCGCCGAAGCAAAAGACCGCAACCATCACCCGCCGCAATGCGCTGGCGGGTGACGCGGGGCCAAACAGCGGGCGTTTAAAAACGCAACGTGGCACCGGTGGCAAGCCACCGTTCGCGGTCGTTGTTCAGGTGGCGTCCGATCACTAGGTCGATATCAACCTTTTTGCCCAGATGCAGACGAGGTCCGGCCTGCCAGCCCTGATCTGCACCCTGCTGGCCGAAGCGTTCGGCAATCAGCGTCAGGGATTCGGCCAGCGCGTACTCAACGCCTGTGCCCCAGGTCCAGCTGCGGCGTTGCTTGCCGTCGTCATATTCGTGGGTCCAGCCGGTGCTGACGTTCAGGCGCAACGACTCGACCGGCTGATACGTCATGGGCAGGGTCAGGTCGGCGCCATCGAAGGAGTGGCGGCGGTTGAGGGCAAAATTTGCGCCTGCGGCAAGGGCCACTTCCAGCCCCAGCTCGTCATCACTGAACACC
>NZ_JBFTLU010000644.1:0-1843 GCF_056396605.1 Pseudomonas sp. 05T35 | reverse complement strand
ACCAAGAGGGCACCGACTCGACATTGCAGACCCTGAGCCAGTCTGTGCAAGACCATGATGAGCAGGCCCAGCAGGCGCTGCTTGAACAGGTCAACGCGCTGGTTTATGACCCGGATTGCCTGATCGCCCATCAATGGAGCGAAGGTGATCTGGTGCTGATCGACAACTATCGGACGCTGCACGGCCGACTGCCGATGTCGCCGGCTTCCTCCTCGCGGGAGCTGTGGCGGGTGCAGGTTTACTAACCGTTATTGTCTGGCAGGCCCTGGGGACAGGGCCTTGCAAGAAACTCCCTTATAGGTAGTCCGTTTGACGTCATTCGGGCTGCCTTCACATTCGTTTAGCTAAACGGGTATTCGTACGAAGCAACGTGTTGAGTAAATAATTTTTCATATAAGTGATATGGAACGCCGAGGATATTTATCTCAATGCAAGGAGGCGAAAGCTCTTTCGAATAATCCAGGATGCTCACGCCAGCGCATGGAATGACCATGCCTAAAAGGTGACAGATCTGAATGGCACTTATTGAGATAGCCGTAGATGTCGATTTTCAGCGGAATTGCGGAATGGTAAGCAAGCCAGTCTGTGTCAGTGGGAATAGCGCCGCTCGGCCATTAAATTCATGAAAGCGGCAAAGTGCGGTGTCAGGACGCAGTAAAGGTATTGTTCACCGGCCAGCGCATTTCTAGACATTCACTCAAATAACTCATAAACGCTTTGACCTTGGGTGTGATGGCGGCGCGCTCTTGGACGCATACATAAATATCGAGCGGTTCAGCGTAGGCATAAGTTGAAGCGTGGCAATCTTCAAACAGAGGAACGAGTTGGCCACTCTCGATATAGGGCGCCGCCACGAACTCTGCCAAGCGGATAATTCCCGCGCCGTGGATAGCCATTTGGGCTAGAGCGTCAATATCGTCACTGATTGCGGTCGCATTGATAGTAGCGTCGTAACGTTGCCCATCCCGGATAAAAACCCAACGTAGAAAGCGTCCATCCAGCGGGTAGCGAAAGGCCAGGCAGGCGTGCTGTTGGAGTTCGTCAGGGCTGCGTGGCCAGCCGGCTCGTTCCAAATAGGTGGGGGACGCGCAGATGATAAAAGGGACCGAAACGATCTTGCGAGCGACGATCCCCTCTTCTAGTTGTGGTTTGATCCGCAGGCTCAGATCAATGCCATCTTGAATATGATTAATTTTGCGATCTGTGGTTGAGAGTTCAAGTGTCAGGCCTGGGTAACGGGTACCGAAACCGGCGATTATTGAAGCCAACACATGCCGCCCGAAAGCCGAGGTAGAAGCGATGCACAGTCGCCCTTGGAGTTGAGTCTGCGCGTTGGTGATCGCACTTTGCGCCGATTCGAGATCACGCGCTATGCGCTTCACTTTTTCGTAGTACACCGCGCCGCTCTCGGTTAACACCATGCTACGTGTGGTGCGCTGGAGAAGGCGTGTGCCTAGATGGGTTTCCAAGCGATTTATGGTCTGGCTAACGGCTGCTGCACTGACACCCAGGGTTTTGGCTGCGCCCACGATGGAGCCCGCGTCAACCACCTTGATAAAGCTATCAATCGCACCTAACAGGTTCATCTTTAGCCCAATGGGAAAAATCATTCATAAGATTTTCTTTATAAAGTAATTACCTTTAATCGTCTAGTTGCTGATTTTTGATCTTGTTATGGTACTCGTTACCTATCAATGGACGATCAAAAAGGTCTGATATGAATCCCCAAGCACCCTCTAAAACTCTATTTTTCAACCGGCGCAAACTCTCGGCTCGCACGACTCATTATATTTTTGCACTCTATATGGCCACCATCATGGCGTTCTTGATGTCACTCGTGATC
>NZ_JBFTLU010000643.1:0-1855 GCF_056396605.1 Pseudomonas sp. 05T35 | reverse complement strand
GTGGTAGAGAAAACCGGTCTGTATTCATTCCTGGTGCTGTTTTCCATGGGCATCACCAAGGGCAAGTGGAGCACCTTGCTTACCGAGTTGCTCGAATTCAAACGCAACTACGACGCCAACGTCAGCCTGGCAGCGTGCCTGCCGTGTGTCGCGCAACGAGACGTGGCGCGTTACCAGGGCATGGGGCTGCGCGACCTGTGTGATCAATTGCATGCCTGCTACCGCAGCAATGCCACCGCCAAGCACCTTAAGCGGATGTACACGGTACTTCCAGAGATCGTCATGAAACCGGCCGACGCCTATGATCAATTGGTCCGTGGCGAGGTCGAGGCGGTGTCAATCGACAATTTGCAGGGGCGAATCGCTGCGGTGATGCTGGTGCCGTACCCGCCGGGGATTCCGCTGATCATGCCCGGCGAACGTTTTACCGAGTCGACGCGCTCGATCATCGATTACCTGGCGTTTGCCCGCACATTCAACAGCAGCTTCCCGGGCTTCGTCGCCGATGTGCACGGCCTGCAGCATGAAGACGAGGGCAATGGGCGGTGTTACACCGTCGATTGCATAAAAACTTGAGGACTTTTCCGAGTATGCAGCCGGTCATCAATCCCAAGTCTCCGGGTTTGGCGGTACGTGTCGCCGATCAGGGATTCGCTGCCTATATCTGGGGCAGTGACTTCAGTTTTGAGGTCCGGGCCTACGCGGCCGCAGAGTTCAATAAGCCGGTGGATCAGTGGCCGCTGGAAACCATCACGCCCTACCGCAAGTGTTATGGGATTGACCCGGAGGAGTTCGCCAGTTACCGGAACGCAGTCGATAGTGCGATTTTCATGGCGTTTCTCGACGATCACCCGGTGGGGCACATCGTGATCAGCACTAACTGGAACGGCTTTGCCCATATCGACGAGCTGGCAGTGCACGCCCCGGCGCGCCGCCACGGAGTGGCGAAGGCGTTGCTGGATGTCGCGCAGTTCTGGAGTCGCAAGAAGAAACTGCCGGGCATCATGCTGGAAACCCAGAATAACAACCTGGGTGCCTGTCGGCTTTATGAGCGTTGCGGCTATGTCATGGGGGGCATCGATCACCTGCGTTATCGCGGCATCGACCCGCAAACCGCTGAGGTGGCGTTGTTCTGGTATCGGCTATTTGATAACCCCCTGGAACAGCCTGTCAGCTCGCCAGCATCACCTCGGCTTGTTCCTTGATGATCTCCAGTAACGCCTGGGCCGCAGGCGCTATCGCGGTATTGTTCAGGGTCAAGGCGTAAAGGCTGATCGGAACGGCCGGCGAGACGGGGCAAACGTCCAGTCCGCTGGCCTTGGCGCCTATCGCGGTAAACGGATCGACAATGGCCAGGCCTTCGCCGGCCTCGACCATGCTGCGCATCATCTGATGGGTCTGAACCCGGGTTTGCACCATCGGTGCCGGGCGCAAGGCCTGTAGTTTGCTCTCGAACATCACGCTGAGCGGGTCGTGGCCTTCGAGCCCGACCATCGACTGACCGGCCAGGTCCTGCACGGAAATGTATTTTTGCTTGGGTTGCAGCCAGCCATGAGGCGCCAGGAGCTGGAGTTTGCCTTGGGCAATGATCTGACACTGAATGTCGGGGTGGTCAGGGTCGTGCAGGCTCAAGCCGAGATCGCTTTCACGCAGCAGCAGGCTTCTGACGATGTCACGCGTGGGCTGGCTGAGCAGCGAGCAGGGCGCATCCGGGAAGCGTCGACGCAGGGTGGCAATGCCCTGTGGCAACAATTGCTGCGCCAAGGGGGGCGTGCAAATGATCCGCAACGGCGGCGCCAGGTATTGTTTGAGGCTGTTGGCCAGCCGCTGCACCGGTTCGAGGGCTTCGTAGACG
>NZ_JBFTLU010000642.1:0-1858 GCF_056396605.1 Pseudomonas sp. 05T35 | reverse complement strand
GATTTCTTGATCGCTTGCGCCACCAGGTAAGCCGCGCCGCCCACTGCCATCAGGTAAACAGCCTTGTGGTCCTTGATCGCTTCGATCGCGGTCGGGCCACGTTCGGATTTGCCGATCATGCCCAACAGGCCGGTTTGCTCGAGGATCTGGCGAGTGAACTTGTCCATCCGCGTAGCGGTGGTCGGGCCGGCTGGGCCCACCACTTCTTCGCGCACCGGATCGACCGGGCCGACGTAGTAGATGAAGCGACCCTTGAGGTCCACCGGCAGGGTTTCACCCTTGTTCAGCATCTCGACCATGCGCTTGTGCGCGGCGTCGCGACCGGTGAGCATCTTGCCGTTCAGCAGGACGGTTTCGCCCGGCTTCCAGCTCTGCACTTCTTCCGGGGTCAGGGTGTCGAGGTTGACGCGGCGAGCCGACGGGCCGGCTTCCCAGACGATTTCCGGGTAAGCGTCCAGCGGTGGCGCTTCCAGCGACGCCGGGCCAGTGCCGTCGAGCACGAAGTGCGCGTGACGGGTGGCGGCGCAGTTGGGGATCATGCACACCGGCAGGGAGGCGGCGTGGGTCGGGTAATCCATGATCTTCACGTCGAGCACGGTGGTCAGGCCACCCAGGCCCTGGGCGCCGATGCCCAGTTGGTTGACCTTCTCGAACAGCTCCAGGCGCATCTCTTCGATACGGTTCTGCGGGCCGCGCGCTTTCAGCTCGTGGATGTCGATGGACTCCATCAACACTTCCTTGGCCATCACTGCGGCTTTCTCGGCGGTGCCGCCGATGCCGATGCCGAGCATGCCCGGTGGGCACCAGCCAGCGCCCATTTCCGGAACGGTTTTCAGCACCCAGTCAACAATCGAGTCAGACGGGTTGAGCATGGCCATTTTCGACTTGTTCTCGGAACCGCCGCCCTTGGCTGCCACGTCGACTTCCACGGTGTTACCCGGGACGATCGAATAGTGGATCACCGCCGGGGTGTTGTCCTTGGTGTTTTTCCGTGCACCGGCCGGGTCGGCCAGGATGGAAGCACGCAGGACGTTTTCCGGCAGGTTGTAGGCGCGACGCACGCCTTCGTTGATCATGTCGTCCAGGCTCATGGTCGCGCCATCCCAGCGCACGTCCATACCTACGCGCACGAACACGGTGACGATGCCGGTGTCCTGGCAAATCGGACGGTGGCCGGTAGCGCACATGCGCGAGTTGATCAGGATCTGCGCCATCGAATCGCGGGCTGCCGGCGACTCTTCACGCAGGTAGGCCTCGTGCATCGCCTGGATGAAATCCACGGGGTGGTAGTAGGAAATGAACTGCAGGGCGTCAGCAACGCTCTGAATCAGGTCGTCTTGCTTGATCACGGTCATGAGTCGCGCTCCTCTAAAAGACGGGAACATTCAATAAGGTGCTTGCAGTTGGGGTGCATCGGTCGGCTGCAAACACCTTTACAAGGCACGCCGGGGTTGCTGGCGCGACGCTAAAAAGGCGCGGCAGTATAACGCGCCTCGAAGCCGGGCACACCCGCCGGCAGTCAAACCTTGGTCGCATGAACAGGAACATGGCAAGAGACGAAAGCTTCACACAATCATGTAGCAGCTGCCAAAGGCTGCTACGAAGTGGGTGATGTATCACCTTAAAATTGAATGGTCATTCTTGAGGTGCAACACTAAAGTGGCATCCGGCATTTCAGGGTAGGACACTGTTATCAGCCCCCTTCGCACGGTGAGCCAACGATTGACCCATAACGCTATCCAGAGTCTGTTGCTCAAGCGCTTTATTCTGGCGACGGGCACCTATGCGCTGGCGTTATTGCTGCTGTGGCTGGCGATTCTCAGCGGTCACTATCAAGGGCCGGTGCGCGGTGCGGTGA
>NZ_JBFTLU010000641.1:0-1858 GCF_056396605.1 Pseudomonas sp. 05T35 | reverse complement strand
CCCCAACGCCTGATCCATCAAACTCCCCGCCTTATCCTTATCCGCCGCCCCCGGCAGCACCGGTGGCTTAATCCCGATCCCCGTCCCATTCCCCGCCGAGCCTCCGGCGTTAATCTTCACCACCGGCCCAACCACCGTCACACCACCGGCATCCAACTTGATAAAGCTGCCACCGCCCTTGATCGTCAGTTCCGATCCGGCCTCGATGACCATTTTGTCGCCGGCCTTGAGGTGGATTTCTCTTCCGACGCTGGTCAGTTGTGCGGTGCCGAGTTTGATGTGTTGGTTCTGGCCGATGGTCAGGTGGTCGTCCATCCGCGTTTCGACTTTTCGGTCGGCAATGGTGGTGCGGTGTTCTTCGGCCTTGAGTTCGGTGTAGGTGTTTTTTTCGACGGTGTCGTGGCGTTCGTTGCCGACGCGGATTTTCTGGTCGTGCTCGATGTTTTCATCCCAGTCGCGTTGGGCGTGGATGAAGATTTGTTCGGCGCCTTTTTTGTCTTCGATGCGCAGTTCATTGAAGCCGCCGCCACCGGGGGAGCTGAGGGTTTTGAAGACGCTGCGGGTTTTGTTCGCCGGCAAGGCGTACGGCACCTGGTTTTCCTTGTGGTACAGGCAGCCGGTCACCAGCGGTTGGTCGGGGTCGCCTTCGAGGAAGGTGACGAGCACTTCCATGCCGATGCGCGGGATGGCGATGGCGCCGTAGCGGTCGCCGGCCCAGCTGCTGGAGACGCGCAGCCAGCARCTGGTTTTGTCGTCGGCCAGGCCTTCGCGGTCCCAGTGGAATTGCACTTTGACGCGGCCATACTGATCACAGTGAATTTCTTCACCTTTGGGGCCGGTGACTTGGGCGGTCTGGCTGCCGAGCACGCGGGGTTTGGGGTGCAGCAGCTCCGGGCGGTAGAACACGTCCCACGGGGTGGCGAGGAAGCGGTTGCGGTAGCCCTGGTGAAAGTCGTCCTTGTTGGCGGTGGTGTCGCTGGTCACCGACTCTTCGAGGACTTGCGGTTGCTTGCCTTCGTGGATGACTTCGGTCAGCAGCCAGAGGTCGTTCCACTCGGTGCGCGGGTGGTCGGAGATCTCCAGGAAGTGGCCGCTGACCAGGGTGGTCTGGTCGCCATGGCCTTCGGCTTGCTGGTAGTCGGCGCGGTGGCGTTCCAGCGCTCGCTGGCTGAGGAACTTGCCGCGTGCGCGCTCGGTGAAGCGGCCTGGGTAGTCGTAGTCTTCCAGGTCCGGCTCGTCGCTTTTGCCGTCGGGTTTGTAGGCCGCCTCCAGTTGCAGGCGCGGCTTCTCGAAATCGTAGTCGCGGCGCGTGGTGCGGTTGGTGCGGGTTTCCAGGCGCAGGGTGAAGCCTTTGATCACCGGCTCGTCGGCGACCATGCCGCTGCCCTGTACGTAGGCGGTGGGCTGACCGAGTTTCGGGAACACGGTCTGGTCGTCGCCGAATACCAGTTTGTGGCCCTTCGCGTCGTGCTGGAAGTGGTAATGAATGCCCTCTTCCTCGCATAGCCGCTGGACGAAATGCAGATCGGTTTCGTCGTACTGCACGCAGTAGTCGCGATCCGGGCACGGCTGGCTCAGCTGGAAGCTGTAGGCGTTGCCCTTGATGCCGTGTTCTTCGAGGATCAGCGCGATGATTTTCGGCGCCGACATCTGCTGGTAGATGCGCTGGTTGGTGCGGTGGCGCAGGTATTCGAGTTGCGGCACCAGGGACACTTTGTAGCGAGTCAGGCGTTTACCGGCATCGCCTTGGGCGACGCGGTAAATCTGGCCGTGAATGCCACTGCCTTTCGGATCGAACGCCAGAAACGCTTGCTTATGCAGCAACGTCTCAAGGTCCAGATCGGGGTTCTCGCTGACC
>NZ_JBFTLU010000640.1:0-1863 GCF_056396605.1 Pseudomonas sp. 05T35 | reverse complement strand
GTTTGATGGATCAGGCGTTGGGGAATGCGCCTGAGGAACAGATCAAACGCAAACCGAAACGAATGCTCAATTTCTCCGGCTAACAGACACCGACGGCGCTCCAAGCCACCAGGGATCAGGATTCAGGTAATTGGTAATGACTGAGACAACCAGCAAAGTAGAGAGATGGTCGTACCCCTTCAAAGTAGGGGGAGCAGAAGCGAAGGATCCTCAGCAGTATTACAAGGCGTTGGCGCAGGCCAAGGATGGTTATTACCCATTGGGCTCTAACGGTCTCTGGCATGGCGGCGTTCACTTCGACGAGGCTACTGGTCTGGTGGTGGGGGACAAGGCTGAGGTCCGCTGTATTGCGGATGGCGAGGTGGTTGCCTATCGCATTGATGAGGTTTATCCAAAATCAGATTTCGGCTCGACGCATTCAGTCTTTTCAACAGGTTTTGTGTTGGTTAAACACCGCTTGGAGGTTCCCGTGCCTCCTGCGCCAGCAGCTGCCCCCGGTGCGCAACCTGCGGCAGCGGCGCCAGGGCCAAGCCTGACCTTTTTCAGTCTGTATATGCATTTGCTGGATTGGGAGAGTTATCGTTTAACCCCCGCATTAGGTCGGCCAGCGTTCTGGAGTGGTGGTACATGGCAGGTCAAGGCATCAGCTAATGACAAAATTCTAGGACTGAGGGTTCGACAGGGGCCGAAGAATAAACCTGGTTACGGCATTGTGTTAACCGTGTTGCCTCGCGGCACACTCGTAGAGACGGGTGAAGAGGATCACGGTTGGCTCAAGGTGGTGAATGTCACTCCTGCTGATGCCAGTCTTCCTCCAGGAACCGGGTGGGTATACAAAAGAGAAATGATGGCTGGTGCAACACCTAACAGCTACATCATAGGCGTTGCAGCGAAAGACGAAATGACCCCGCCCCAAAAAGGCCTTGCCGTTCATGCAAGTGCTAACCGGGCAAGCGCCACAACGGCCATTTTGCCGATTGGGGCTCAGGTAAAAATCGGGAATGACGGGGCAAACGCTGAATACCAGAAACTGATAGAAATCGTCAGCGGTAGCTCTATTCCCGCTCTGACCGCTAGCAACGGAATACTCGGTTACATTCGGAAGAGTTTGCTTGAAACGAAAGTTGAGCCAACTGAGAAGAATACGGTTCATCTGTTGGAGCGACCATTTCCTATAAAAGCTGGCAGCCTGATCGGTCATGTAGGGAAATATCAGAATCACTCGGACCCCGCACCGAAGAACTTGCTGCATTTGGAAGTGTTCAGTTGCGAAGACGTCAAGGCGTTTACTGAACAAAGCAAACCCAAGGCCATCAGTCTGCCTGACACTGGCAAAACGCTGGTCAAAGTCCCTAAAAACACCATGCTGATAACCCATGTGCAAGGCATGAGCGCAACGAATCCCCCCAAGGTGTCCGACGCAGGCACGAAGACTGGTTATGATTTGTTTATTCCGGTGAGTGTATTGGAGGCTCTCCCGGCAGATAAAAAAATCAAGGTGCCTGTTGTGATGGGGAGTTCGACGACCACCACACTTTGGTGGCGCTTGGACGGCTTGCTTGCTGACGAGCATGGCAACGGTATCAGCGGTTGGTTTTCAGAACCTGATATCAAGCTGTCGCGCCACTCGCCCTTTGAGTGGGAAGGCTTCACCTTCATCGAAGAAACCGTCAGCAATGTGGATCACCTGGCTGCCTTCCTTCATGCGCAGGAAAGCCTAAATGAACAGGRGCGCGCGACTTACCTGCCGAACGTCGGAAACGCTGACGATAGTCTTGCGAAGAAACAGCTATATAAAATCCTCGATAAAAATGGTGATAGCAAACTCAAGCCTGAAGAAATAACAGAGGCTCTCGGTAAGCC
>NZ_JBFTLU010000639.1:0-1864 GCF_056396605.1 Pseudomonas sp. 05T35 | reverse complement strand
GTGGAGGCAGGATTTACGACTGCTGCGCAGCCGAACGCAGGCTTCGCCAGCTGCTACGGATCGAGTAATGGCTTGAAGGTCTGGCTCCTACAAGAAGCGTTGCAGTGGGGAATTGTCCGACGTGGTTTTAAGGTTGCGGTTGGGAAGGGGGCGGGACTAGTGTTTGCGGGTCGCTGCAAAATCAGTGACCGGGTTTGGTCGCCCGGGTTTAGAATGGCGCACAGAACCGCGTGAGCGGTTTTTTTGCTTATTGGCAAACTGTGCGTGGGAGGGCTTAGGCCCTGCCGGGTTTCCATTCCCTGGTCGACCAACCTGCGTACAGTTCGCCACCCTTTTGCTTGGTCGCAGAAATGGCGAACTCCAATTTCTGAATGGAGTTTCAACCATGGTCAAGATCACCCCCAATCCCCCCGAAAATCCCAGCGTTTCCCCGTACGATTCCCTCGATTCCAGCAAGCTGCATGAAGCCGCCGAGCGTGCGCTGGATTACCACTTACCGCCATTCACCCAGCCACCGAAACTCGATACCCGGCCGGGCAAAATGTTTGTGGTCATTCCCGATGTCGACAACGAAACCTTGCTGGCCCACGCCAGCGAAACCCTGGCGTCGGTGAATGTGTTGGCCAGCGATCTGGCCTTCGAACTGGAAGGTTCGCGGCGTCATGTGGCGCTGGCGATTCAGCAGATGATTGTACTGAGCGAGTTGCTGGTGAACCGGGCGCTGGATAATTTCGATCCGTACGACTCCGACGCGTAGAGCACAACCTTGTGGCGAGGGAGCTTGCTCCCGCTGGAGCGCGAAGCGGTCCCAACACCATTCGATGCGGTTTTGCTGGAGGACCGAGTGACAGGGGTTACGACTGCTGCGCAGCCGAGCGGGAGCAAGCCCCCTCGCCACAAGGGACTGTCTGCTGTCAGACAGTCCCCGTCAGGTCTCTCACCAGCACCTCACGGCTGCCAGTAACTCTTCTCCCCACTCAACTTCCGTTCGAGAAAACTCGCCGCGCTGATCAGCGCCAGATGGGTCAGTGCTTGTGGCGTGTTGCCCAGGTGTCTGGCGTGGCTGTCAAACTCTTCGGCGTAGAGTCCGAGCGGGTTGGCGTAGCGCAGCAGTTGTTCGAACTCCAGGTGCGCTTTTTCGATCATACCGGCGCGGGCCAGGCACTCGACGTACCAGAACGAGCAGGCGGCGAAGGCGCCCTCGGTGCCGGGCAGGCCATCGATCTGGCTGTCGTCGTTGTGGTAGCGGTACACCATGCCGTCGCGCACCAGGGTTTTCTGGATCGCTTGCAGGGTTGATAGCCAGCGCGGGTCCTTGGCGCTGACGAAGCGCACCAGCGGCATCAGCAACATCGAACCGTCGAGCGCGGTGCCGCCGATGTGCTGGACGAAATGCCCGTGTTCAGCGTTCCAGAAGTTGCTCCAGATGTCGGCGTAGATCGCTTGGCGGGTCTGATCCCAGCGGGCGAACGGGGCGGGCAGCGAACGTTTCGACGCGAGTCGGATGGCCCGATCCAGCGCCACCCAGCACATCAGCCGTGAATGCAGGAAGTGATGCTGCTCGCCACGCATTTCCCAGATGCCGACATCCTCTTGCTGCCAGCTATCGCAAACCTGATCGACCACCTTGATGGCATGTTGCCAACTCTCATGGGAAATGGCCTCACCGTACTTGTTGACCAGGTACACCGCGTCCATCAACTCGCCGAAAATATCCAGCTGAGCCTGCTCGTAGGCCTGATTGCCGATACGTACCGGCTTGGCGTTGCCGTGACCGGACAAGTGCGCGAGTTCGATTTCCGGCAGTTGCTGACGACCGTCGATGGCATACAGCACGTTGAGCTTCATCGCATTGCCCTGGCAG
>NZ_JBFTLU010000638.1:0-3463 GCF_056396605.1 Pseudomonas sp. 05T35 | reverse complement strand
GCTGAGCAAGCGCCCCTGTGAAGGCTGCGCGATCGAGGGCGGGACCAACAAGGATGGCGACCCCGACGCCGGCCTGTGCGCGGTGGCCGAGCCGGACGGGTATTACATCCGACAGGGGGATGGCAAGCGGCGCATCTGCAACTTCACCCTGCAGGCGCAGGACGTGTTCATTGACGTGCCGCAGGACGGCACCAGTCCGCGCCGCGTTGCCACCCGCATGAACGTGATGAGGGGCGGCGAAGTGGTGGGCAAGCTCATTTTTAAAGAGCCGGCCTTTTCCGGTCGCGCAGCCTTTCTGAAAGAGGTCGAGGGCATCAACGACCTGACGTTTCAGGGCACGGATCTCGACACTCAGAAAATCAAACTTGCGGTTTTTCGGGAGGCTAACGACGTGGGGGAAATCTTCCAAGTCTACACCGCCGGGGTCCACCTGGACTTCGTCGACAACAGCCCTGTGTTCACCTATGTCGAGCCCGACATGTCGGTCAACACGGTGAAGGTGCGCGGCACCCACCAGTTCCTTGGCAACCTACTGGCGCGCCCGTACTTTGCGCACTGCACCATGGCCGAACGGGCCGACGAAGCGGTGAGCCATGCCTTGAGCCGGCTGCTCAAAGTCAATCAGAAACTTGAGGTCGGACAGATGGTCGGCTGGTGTGTCAGCGCACACTTCAAGACCCACTTCATGCACCTGTACAGCCAGTTCCCGATTCTCTGCCTGTGGGGCGCCGCCGGCTCCGGCAAGTCCAAAAGCGCTGGCCTGATCACCTGGCTGAACGGCACCGACTACATGCAAAAAGACGCCGGGGTCAGCGCCCCGTCGACCTCGCACTACGCCATGCTCGAATACCTGTCCAGCACCACGACGATTCCGCGCATCGTTGAAGAGTTCAACAAATCCAAAATGACCTCCATGGGCTACAAGGATGTGGGGGAGCGAATCAAGCAAGCCTGGAACGGCGAGGCCACTCTTAAAGGCCGGCTGAGCCAGAGCAACCGGGGGCGCACCAATGCCGAAGCCATTGCCATTCCGCTGTCGTCGCCGTTGATCGTAATTTCTGAGCAAGAGATCGAGGTGCCGGCAATCCAAGAGCGCAGCATCCGCGTGCACCTGACCAAGAAGAAGCGCGGCCAGTGCCGGGAACACTTCTTCTATGCCAGCACGCACCGCGAAGACCTGCGCCGCTTGGGCAAGGCGATCATGGCCAAGGCGTTGATCACCCCGCCCGAAGCCATCGACGCCCTGATGGAAAAGGCCTCCGCGCTGCTGCCAGCGGACATGGATGACCGCCCACGCTACTCGCTCCAAGTGGTTCTGGTCGGGCTCTGGCTACTGCAGCAGGTCTGCGAAGAACTGTATCTGCTTGAAGGCTTGAAGGCGCTGGCTCCGGTGATCCAGTCGGTGACTGACCGCTTTAGCGGGCAGGGCGAAGGCATTGTGCAGAGCGAGATCGACCTGGTGCTGCAGAAGATCGCGGTCATCGTGGCGATTTCGCGCAGCGCCAGCGACGCCGGCGCCGGCGCCGGCCATGTGTATCTGGCCGAGGGCCTACACTACTCAGTGACCTCTGAGTACCTGATCCTCGACACACCAGCTTGCTGGGTTGGGGAGGTAACCATGAAGGCACCAACTTTAGCTGAGCATTTCCAGCAGGCCGGGATCCAGCGCTACCGGGTGTTCGCCTCCGTCATGCGGCTGGACAAGAAGCAGTTCAAGTCCAAAGTGCAAAAGCTAAGCCTCTGCACTCATAACCATTGGTACAGACTGCTCCATGAACCGGGCAGTTGGAAATCAATGCCGGCAGTGGGGACCGCCCTGCATTACATCTGCATGGGCAACCTTAACTTGATTCGCGTCACCAGCAAAAACTGGAACGAAGCTAACAGTGGGGGCGGCAAGCACACCGGGCTCGACTTGATGCAGAAGGTCTTTGCTCTTGACGACGAACTGGCGATGGCCGGGAAGTCGATGACAGGTGCAGTATGAATACAACCTTCCTACTAATGGCCCAGTACAACGGCCAGGCAATCATCCCGCTTGAGCGCGTCTGCACTGACTATTTCAGCCATCTGACGCCGGAGAAAATGAAACTCAAGGTCGCCGCAGGCCAGATAGACCTAACACTGGTACCAATGGAGAGCAGCCAGAAGTCAGCGCGAGGCGTACATCTGTCTGACCTAGCTGCTTATCTCGACGCCCAGCACAGTAAGGCCAAGGCCGAACACGAAAAACTGATGGGCCGAGGCATAAACCGAGCGTCCTAGCCCGACATGGCCCCAATCACGGGGCCAGTTACAACCCTCTCCAACCATGGCCAATCCTTGTACGGGTCGTCATTCCCCCGCAGGTGCGTATAGCGTCGCATCGAATTCCAATCTCGGTGGCCCGACACGCTGGCCACTTTCGGAATATCCCATCCCATTTCAAACAACCGACTCACGCCGTCATGACGCAGGTCATGAAAATGCAAGTCCTCGATTTCGAGGAAATGACAAGCCCGGGTAAATGAAGCCGATATGGATCTGGCATTGTACGGAAACACCTCGTCGGCGACCTTCGGCATGGACTTCAATATCTTCCAGGCCTCATCCGGAACATGGCACCAAACGTCATTGCCATATTTCTGCCCGGGGTTTTTCATGTCGGTGATCAACACCGACTGACGAGCCTCGTCCATGGCGTCCCAGCGAATACGGGTGATCTCTTCCTGTCGGCGCGTGGAGAACAGTGCGAAAGCAGTCACCCTAACCATGTCGATCTCTTGCTTACGACGTGCGCGCATATCGACAAAATAGGTCAGGATATTGTCGAGTTCTTCCAGTGTAGGCCTGCGGCCTCGCTCCTTGCTCTTGGATACGGCGCCCATCTTGCRCAACACGCGGCGTGCGTCCGGCATGGCCATGGGATCGATATCATATCCCCAGGCAGGTCGGGCAATAGATAGCACCGCGCCAAAGTGCGCCAGGTCGTTACCCACGGTCTGCGGTTGAATGCCGTCGCTCTGCATCCGGTCGTTGGCGTACTCGACCAGCTTCTGGCTGGTGATGTCCTTGTCTTCAAGCTTGCCCAGCCAGGTTTCGCCGATAGCCTTGAGGGTGGCGCGCTTGGTCTTGCCCAGTGGCCGGAGCTTTTCATATTCCTCGAGGTAGCGCTCGATCATTTCCTTGACCGTCACGCCCTTGCGGTTGGCCTTGGCAATCGCACCAGGTTCGGCCATTGCAGTTTCGCGCCGCTTGATCCAGGCCTGAGCCGTGGCCTTACGGTCGAACGTCTGGCTTTCCTGATAAACTGTCACACCCTTTTGCATTATGCGGATCTGCGCGGTGTACGCTGCAGAGCCATCCTTGCGCTTGCGAACGGTGATTGATCCCATGGATTTTGCTACACGACTGGTTTGAGTTGCTACATTGTAGCAACGACCGTCCTAAAATAAGCAAAAACCGTTGCAAACAGTGGCAAATG
>NZ_JBFTLU010000637.1:0-1879 GCF_056396605.1 Pseudomonas sp. 05T35 | reverse complement strand
GATGTGATGCTTCCCGCTGAGCGCGTGGTGGACGCACTCAAATCATTTCGAGAGGAATTTCCTACGGTTGCACTCCACTTGCATATGGAGGCGCTCGGCGCAGTCACTCAACTGGTGATCAACGGCGGCGCGTCCGTCGGCGTCAGTGGCCCGATGAATGAGGGGATTGATGGTATCGAAAGAATTGCGGTCGGCAGTGTTGAGCTGATTCCGGTGGCAGCCCCCAATCATCCACTGGCTTCAAGCGGGTTGAATATTCCAGGTGCTGGACGCGAGTTCATCCAGCTTGTGCTGTCCGACCGTTCGCTCCTGACAAAAAACAAGGATTTCGCAGTCCTCAGTACCCGTACCTGGAGGCTGGCCGACCTCGGGGCTAAACACATGTTGCTGCGTGAAGGCATTGGCTGGGGGAACATGCCGATCACGATGGTTCGGGAAGATCTGGATACTGGCCGACTCGTCCACCTGAAAATGCCGGAATACAAAAGCGGGATGTACACCTTCGACGCCATCTATCGCACGGACCTGCCACCAGGCCCCGCCGCGAAGTGGTTGATTGATCGGTTCATTCAACAAGGCTCAGCGGGCGATGCGCCCGCTCTTCGATAGCACCGGGATAATCTGCATCACTGGGGTTTCAGACCATCGCGCCAGGCGATTGCTTCGAGTTCGACCCGGACCGCGTCCTCGACGGCAACCACAGGGCGTGCCTGGAACTCGAATGCAGGAAACGTCGAACAAACCTTGTGAACCGCCAGCGGATCGTCGCAGTCCACCAGCATGTGCCCGCCCCACTCGCCCACGCGCACGACAAACACCTCGATCTTGAAATTGTCCGGGGCTTTCCATTGACCGAACACCTCCAGGATCCGCTTCTGCGCACTCTCGTACTCCGCAGGCGAACCTTGTGGCCGTTCGAACCAGCTGATCATGTACTTCATCGCCATCCTCCTCTGGAGAGGTAAGGATAGTTCTCGATGCAAGTTCTCGCTTCAATCGCCTCAAGCAACCCGCCCTTGCATTACAACTTTGTAATGGCCCTGTTCGTCAGCTGTTGGAGTTGCCTTGTTACCGTGAACTCACTGCCAAACAACAGGCAGCCCACTTCAGGCAAGGAGATACTGCCATGAAACTGTTAACGCTCGGACTCGCCACCCTCCTCGCCACCGGCTCAGCCTTCGCCGGTACCAGCGACACTTCGGCGGTGATCCACGACAGGACCGGTTTCTTCGTCCACCTGGACGTTGCGAAAGTCCTGTCCACGACTGAGATCTCGGACCAATGTGACGTCACTCCGGCCCGTCTCGATTACCTGGATCATCAGGGTCGGGAACATGTGCTGGACTATTCGGTTCAAGGACGTTGCACCAACGGAAACTGATGGGATGCTGTATGCACATGACTGTCCTGGAGCAGGCAATACGCAACAAAACCTGATGATTGGGCTAAAATTGCGCGACCTGCTCTCGGCGTTCAGGCCCGTTCCTTTGGGTTGAAGGCCGACACCGAACCAAGGTCATTCTCATGAACATCCTTGTCGTGGAAGACGAGCCCAAGGCGGGCAATTACTTACTCAATGGTCTGCAGGAGCAGGGATACTCCGTCAGCCTGGCCCGCGATGGCGTCGAGGGCTTATACCTGGCCCTGGAAACGCCTTTCGACGTCATCGTGCTGGATGTGATGATGCCGAAAATGGACGGCTGGGAAGTACTGCGCCGCCTGCGCAAGGAAGCCGACACACCAGTACTGTTCCTGACCGCGCGCGATGACATCGCCGACCGAATCAAAGGCCTGGAGCTGGGGGCCGACGACTACCTGATCAAACCCTTTTCGTTCGCCGAACTGGTCGCACGCCTGCGCACCCTGACTCGTCGAGGGC
>NZ_JBFTLU010000636.1:0-1887 GCF_056396605.1 Pseudomonas sp. 05T35 | reverse complement strand
GATCTACGCGGCTCACTAAAAATCCGAGTAGTTCTCGATTTCCTCATGGAGGGGCTAGGGCCTGTTGCCGTTTCGCCATAAACCTTTGATACATAAGAACAAGCGTGATCCACGGATGACCGTCGAAGGCATGCAGTATCGCATGCGTACGGGATGTCCCGAGACCCACCCAAGGCGTTCGGGAACTGGAACAAGGTCTATAAGCGCTTCAATGCGTGGTCAGCGCCAGGCAAGTGGCTCAAGGTCTTCAAGGTGCTCGTAGTTGAACCCGACATTGAATAGGTTTTCATCGACGGCAAGCTCAAGAGAAATTACGAGAGTGTGGTCGCGATGGCCTGCGCCTTTCTTTGGTTACCTATGTGAAATGGCAACAGCCCCTAGTGAGATTAACGATCTGCTGCCGCATAAGTGGGGTCGTTAAGCTGCGTGGGGGGCTGGCCTTGATTGCCTCTGCAGAGCTGCACCAGTGCAAAGGACGCGAGACTAGCGATAATAAGAGCCAGCGAGGTGATTCCGGCGTTCAGCCCCCAGCAGTCGATTATATAGCCTGTGATCACTGGAATCGTACCTGCGGGCACATAACCTCCCATGTTAAACACCGCGTTGGCTTCAGCTCTACGCTGAGCGGGTACATTGTCAGCAATCAGGGACAGCCCACCTAGTTGGCCTAAGCCCTGACCGACACCTGCCAGTAGAGCGGAAGCGATCAGCCATGGAGCAGAGCCCATTTTCAATGCAAACCAAACGCAGACCATTGAGAAAATGGTTGCAAGTCCGCTAAACGAAAATACGATACGGCTACTGAGTCTCTTTGCCGCGAACTGCACGCCTACGGCGACCAGAAACATTGAAAATGCCATGCAACCCGTGATGAGGGGACTGTTCACGCTCAGAAAGGTGGATATCATCTTGGGGCCGAGCGACAGGATGAATGAAGTCGATGTTATCCCTGGGCCGAAGAACGCTATCCCTAACAGCACGATGCCAAGATTTTCTTTAGGAACGGTGGGGAAACGTGCTTTGAACGAACCGACCCCGAGCTTCTGGTTCTTCTGTTTAAGCAACGCCACGAGCGCCACACACAAAATCGCGATTTCAATTCGGAAGACTGTTTGAATCGGGTTTGGGAAGTATTGCGCCACAACCCCAGCCAATAGCGGCCCGGTTCCTGCTCCAGCCACCATTGCGACAGATGCCATTAACGAAGCAAAGTGCTTGCGATGTGGCTGAGCATGCTCAACGACATTTGCCATACCGCCAGATACAACGAGGCCTACTGAAACGCCAGTTAGGAAGCGCGCGAGCATCAACACGCCGATACTATCGGCTTGATCAAATAGAATCGCAGCAACGATAGCGAGACCTACACAGGGCAGAAGTAAGGCTTTGCGCCCATAGTGATCGGACAGCTGTCCGGCGACGGTCAGGGTTAGAAGAAGACCGATAATGTAGCAGGCAAAAATCACCGTTAACACGCCGGAAGTGAAGCCCAAGGATTGCTGCCAAAAGCTGTAGAGCGGGGTAGCTGCATTCGAAAGTATAAAAATAGCGGTTACGATCCATGCTGTCCGATACACAGCAAGTGATCCTTGTTTGGAGTAGTTACTGCTCACAGGTGAAGAACCTCTCTAGGGCAGAGAATCGAATTTCCGCCCTAGAATAGAGAGATATTTCGTGATGGCCCACTCACCAAATTCACAAACTAGATGTGAAAAAATTCACAGTGACAAAATAGAAAGACCTGTCTCATTATTGTTTAGTCCGTGATCACGGAAGAGCAGATGACGCCTGCCAGGAAAGTTACAGCCTATAAAAATAACTCGCTGACTCACGTTTGCTGGCTCGCTCGCCTGCGAAAATGATCTAGAGATTACTCTAGATTGACGG
>NZ_JBFTLU010000635.1:0-3536 GCF_056396605.1 Pseudomonas sp. 05T35 | reverse complement strand
GAGGAACTTGCTGACCACTGCCGCCGGAATCCCCCGCTCGCTCAGCGCGCCACCGGCCGTCAGCCCCGGCATCACCAGCGTCACTTTGATCGGGTCCAGCAGCACGTAATCTTCGGCAATGTCGCCAAAGCCGTGCCAATCGGCTTCGGGCTGCAACAGCCAGTCGGAGGTCGTGACCCTGTCGATCCCCTCCACCAGCGGTGGCTGCCAGATCGAGAACCACCAGTCGTCGGTGGCGATATGCTGGCGCAGATTGGCCAGCGCCCGGCGGAAACTCAGGGCTTCATCGAACATTTCCTGCAACAGCGAACGGCCGGCCGGGCCTTCCATCATCGCCGACGCCACGTCCAGCGAGGCGATGATGCTGTATTGCGGCGAGGTGGAGATGTGCATCATGAACGCTTCATTGAAACGGTCGCGGTCCAGTTGACGAGCGCCACCATCCTGCACGTGAATCATCGACGCCTGGCTGAAGGCCGCCAGCAGTTTGTGCGTGGAATGGGTGGTGAACACCAGCGGGCTGTCGCCAGTGCGCGAAGTGCCCATGCCATAACGCCCGGCAAAGAACTCGTGAAACGCTGCATACGCATACCAGGCTTCGTCGAAGTGCAACACTTCGACGCTGTTGCCCAACGTTTGCTTGATCAGTTCGGCGTTGTAGCAGAGGCCGTCGTACGTCGAGTTGGTCACCACCGCCAGCTTGACCTTGGGCTCTCGGCCCTTGGTCAACGGGCTCGCGTCGATCTTGGCCTGGATCGATTCACGGCTGAATTCGCTCAGTGGAATCGGCCCGATGATCCCCAGTTCGTTGCGCTCCGGACACAGGTACAGCGGGATCGCCCCGGTCATGATGATCGAGTGCAACACCGATTTGTGGCAGTTGCGGTCCACCAGCACCAGGTCGTCACGCGCGACCATGGCTTGCCAGACGATCTTGTTGGCCGTCGAGGTGCCATTGATCACGAAAAACGTGTGATCGGCGCCAAAATTATGTGCTGCACGGGCCTCGGCTTCCGCCAGTGGCCCGGTGTGGTCGAGCAATGAGCCGAGCTCCGGCACCGAGACCGACAGGTCCGAACGCAGGGTGTTTTCCCCAAAAAACTGGTGGAACGCCTGCCCTACCGGGCTTTTGTGATAAGCCACCCCCCCGCCATKCCCCGGGGTGTGCCAGGAATAGTTGGAATCGGCGGTGTGTTGCACCAAGGCCTTGAAAAACGGTGGCAGCAAGCCATCGAGGTAGCTGCGCGCCGCCCGGGCAACCTGGCGTGCCAGAAACGGCACAGTGTCTTCGAACAAATAAAGGATGCCACGCAACTGGTTCAGTTCGCTCATGGCATCGGCCGGGGCGTTTTCCAGAGTGACTTGCTCACCCAGGGCGAAGATCGGCAAATTCGGCGCACGGGCGCGGGCCACACGAATCAATTCGGCCATGTTCTGTAAAAGGTGGGTGTTTTCCCCGGCGCCTTCGGCGGCAATCAACATGCACGCGAGGCCGTGGTGAGTCGAAGCGACCAGTCGGCCTTCGGTGTAATCCACCGCCGAAAGGACACTGAAACCTTCCTGTGAAAGCTCCGTGGCGATGGCACGCACGCGATCACCGGCGACCGTGTCGGCCTTGATGTCGCGGTGGACAATAAGGACCGGGAACTTCAAGTCTTTATACATGGGGCTCGGCGTCCTGAGGCAGCAGACCGTAGTCTGCCAATACACTCAGGGTAGAGGGTTGCGGCCCGTGTGGCGAGCGAGCATTACCCAGCACAGCGATCCGTACCGTAGCAGCTGCCGAACCTGCGGTGAGCGTGCAACACCTTAATTATTGACTTGCCTCGGCCTCGGCCAGCTGGGTCCAGAGCGCCGGAGCACCGGCAGACTTGGCGATCACTTCAAGGCGCGAGGCGTGCTCGGCCAGCTCCGCTTCACTGGCGCGGATAATCCGTGCTGGCGTGCGATCCGCTGGCAGACGACGGATCTCGCTCGCCTGATTGCCCGAGCCTTCGCCCGAACCGTTGCCGTCAGACGCGTTACCCGCCAGCGACAGACTGGTCTGGCCGCCGGTCATGGTCAGGTAAACGTCAGCAAGAATCTCGGAGTCGAGCAAGGCGCCGTGCAGCTCACGGCCGGAGTTGTCGACGCCATAGCGTTTGCACAAGGCATCGAGGCTGTTGCGCTGCCCCGGGTGACGCTCGCGCGCCATCATCAGGGTATCGAGGATCGAGCAATGCTGGGTGATATCCGCCCGATCCTGCTGGCCCATCAGCGCGAATTCGTTGTTGATGAAGCCAACGTCGAACGCCGCGTTATGGATGATCAGCTGCGCGCCCTTGATGAACTCGAAGAACTCATCGGCCACTTCAGCAAAACGCGGTTTGCCCACCAGGAACTCGTTGGTGATGCCGTGGACGCCAATCGCGCCCTCGTCACTCTCCCGGTCCGGTTGCAAATAAACGTGGAAATGCCGGCCCGTCAGGCGTCGACCGATCAACTCGACGCAACCGATCTCGATAATCCGGTGGCCGTCGGTCACCGGCATGCCGGTGGTTTCGGTGTCGAGCACCACCATCCTCTGAGCCATCGTTGTTCACCCCTTCTGTGTAGCGTTTACATAAGGGCGCGATGTTAACACAGAGCTTGAAAGGGCTCAGCCCAACCCTGTGGAAGCCGGCTCGCTCCCACAAGGGATACCTCAGCCTTGATCACCGCCGCCAACCGGCATCACCAACCCGGTGATGTAGGCCGCGTCGTCAGAGGCCAGAAACAGGATCGCCCCGACCTGTTCGTCAATCGTGCCGTAGCGCTTCATCAGGCTGCTGTCGACGGTTTGATCGACAATCTGCTGATACCAGACCTTCTCTTGCGGGCTCTGCTCGGCACTGTTGCGCGGAATCCTCCGTGGTGGCGCTTCGGTGCCGCCAGGGGCCGTGGCGTTGACCCGCACACCGCGCTCGGCGGTTTCAAACGCCAGGCACGCGGTGAGCGCATTGACCCCGCCCTTGGCCGCGCCATAAGGCACGCGATTGACCCCGCGCGTGGCAACGGACGACACGTTGACGATGGCGCCACTGCCCTGCTCCAGCATGAATGGCAGCGCGGCATGGCAGCACCACAGCGTCGGAAACAGCGAACGGCGCACTTCCGCTTCGATCTGTTGCTCTTCGTAATGCTCGAAAGGCTTGGCCCAGATGGTCCCGCCTACATTGTTGACCAATATATCCAGACGCCCGAAACGCTCGATGGCCGCCGTCATCACGCGCTGGCACTCGGCGTACTGTTCGAGGTCGGCGGTGAGGGTCAGTACTTCGCTGGTTTGCCCCAGCTGTTCTTGCAGCTCAAACACCAGCTCGGAGCGGTCGACCAGAATCAGCCGCGCACCTTCGGCGGCCATGCGTTCGGCGACGCGGCGGCCAATCCCTTGGGCCGCACCGGTAATCAGCGCGACTTTTTCGTGAAATCTGTTCATTTCAATACCTCAATGTCCCTGTAACGACACGGACCTGTGGGAGCGAGCCTGCTCGCGATAGCGATGGGTCAGTCAACAT
>NZ_JBFTLU010000634.1:0-1901 GCF_056396605.1 Pseudomonas sp. 05T35 | reverse complement strand
GGGTATTGGTCGCGTGAAAGAGGCCGTCGGCAAAACGCTGACCCTGCGTTCGGCCAAGCCAGCCGCTGCTTCTGGCACCACGAAAAAACCGGCTGCCAAACCGGCAGCTGCCAAGGCACCGGCCAAGGCTCCAGCGAAAGCCGCCGCCAAACCTGCAGCGAAAAAACCAGTCGCTGCCAGTGCTGCCAAACCGGCTGCCAAGCCGACCGCTGCCAAACCAGCTGCCGCTAAACCAGCCGCCAAACCTGCTGCTAAAACTGCCGCCGCCAAACCTGCAGTAGCGAAAACTGCCGCAGCAAAACCAGCTGCAAAAACTGCTGCGGCGAAACCTGCTGCTAAACCAGCAGCCAAAACCGCTGCGGTGAAACCGGCCGCCAAGCCAGCTGCTAAACCGGTTGCTGCAAAACCTGCCGCCAAGCCCGCGGCCAAAACCACAGCTGCCAAAGCGCCGGCCAAGCCCGCAGCTAAACCCGCCGTCGCTGCCAAGCCAGCAACGTCCAGCGCTGCCAAACCGGCTGCTGCCAAGCCAGCGACGTCTGCTGCCAAACCAGCAGCCAAGCCGGCGGTGAAAAAGCCAGTCGTGGCCAAACCTGCCATCGCTAAACCAGCCGCAGCAAAACCGGCAACCGCACCAGCGGCTGCCAAGCCTGCGACACCTGCACCGGCAGCTTCACCTGCTCCATCCGCGAGCACGCCAGCCGCTTCGCCTGTACCGGCAGCGGCTGTAAGCACTACCAACACCCCGACCAGCGCTTCCTAAGTGCCGGTCACCGCGACGCGCAGCTGATTCAGCGCGTCGCGGTTCAGGTTGGCGGCGCTCGCCGCCAATCCTTCCAGCCACACGGCCAGGTCTTTGGCTTGACCCTGCGGCCATGCTTGCGCCGCATTTTCCAGACGTGACAACAGTTGCCGTTCGGCTTCCAGCTCCAGCGCTTTGACCTGCGTGCGTAACGTGTTCAGTTCCTCGTCGTCGAGGGCAGCGGCTTTCCATTGCGTACGCAGTTGTCGAAGCGGTTGCACGACGTCTGCATGCCACGGTCCGGCCAGGTGCTGGAGCTGTTGCAGGCGTTGCGCGTTGCATCTCACACCGCGCTGTCCGAGCCAGGCTGCGCACAACAACAGACAAACGTCGGCGCCGGCTGCTTGCAGTTTCAGGCAGGCGTCCTCAACACCCGGTCGGGTGTAGAGGGTCAGGGAAAAGCTCCACAGGTCAGAGGACATAGTGCTACTCGCGCCAGTTGCGAGCGAAGCTGGTAGACTCCGCCGCCATTATGATTCGACTTCAGAACCTGACTTTACAACGTGGCCCGCAACGTCTGCTAGAAGACGCCGAGCTGACCCTGCACGCCGGTCACAAAGCCGGCCTGATCGGTGCCAACGGCGCCGGCAAATCCAGCCTGTTCGCCTTGATCCGGGGCGAACTGCACCCGGACTCGGGTGACTGCTTCCTGCCGGCCGACTGGCGTATCGCCCACATGCGCCAGGAGATCGAGACGCTCGAACGCCTGGCGGTCGACTACGTGCTCGATGGCGACCTGCGCCTGCGTGAGGTGCAACGCGACCTCGCCGCCGCCGAAGCGGCCCATGACGGTGCCGCGCAGGCGCGTCTGCACGCAGAACTCGACAGCGCCGACGGGTACACCGCCGATGCCCGGGCGCGCAAGTTGCTCGCAGGCCTGGGGTTCACCAACGAACAGATGGATCGTCAGGTCGGAGATTTCTCCGGTGGCTGGCGGATGCGCCTGAACCTGGCGCAGGCGCTGATGTGCCCGTCGGACCTGTTGCTGCTCGACGAACCGACCAACCACTTGGACCTCGACGCTATTATCTGGCTGGAAGAGTGGCTCAAGAGCTACCCCGGCACCTTGCTGCTGATTTCTCACGACCGCGATTTCCTCGAC
>NZ_JBFTLU010000633.1:0-1908 GCF_056396605.1 Pseudomonas sp. 05T35 | reverse complement strand
GCTCGCGAAAGCGGCGTATCAGTCGACGATGACGCGCAATGTCACACCGCTTTCGCGAGCAGGCTCGCTCCCACAATGAAAGAGGCCCTCATGAACAACGCTCTGAACCAGCTCCAGCCTTACCCGTTCGAGAAACTGCGCGCCCTGCTCGGTGCGGTGACGCCAAACCCGGACAAGCGCCCGATTGCATTGTCCATCGGCGAGCCGAAGCACCGTTCGCCAAGCTTTGTCGCTGAAGCGCTGGCGAGCAATCTGGATCAGATGGCCGTCTACCCGACAACCCTCGGCATTCCCGCACTGCGTGAAGCCATTGCCGGCTGGTGCGAACGTCGCTTCAACGTGCCAAGTGGCTGGATCGATCCGGCGCGCAACGTACTGCCGGTCAACGGCACTCGCGAAGCGCTGTTCGCTTTCACCCAGACCGTGGTCAATCGCAGCGACGACGCGCTGATCGTCAGCCCGAACCCGTTCTACCAGATCTATGAAGGCGCAGCGTTCCTCGCAGGCGCCAAGCCGCATTACCTGCCGTGCCTGGATGAAAACGGCTTCAACCCGGACTTCGACGCCGTATCGGACGATATCTGGAAGCGCTGCCAGATCCTCTTCCTGTGCTCGCCGGGCAACCCGACGGGGGCGCTGATCCCGGTCGAAACCCTGAAGAAACTGATCGCCCTGGCCGACGAACACGACTTCGTGATTGCTGCCGACGAGTGCTACAGCGAGCTCTACTTCAACGAACAGACCCCACCGCCAGGCCTGCTCAGCGCCTGCGTGGAACTGGGCCGCAAGGACTTCAAACGCTGCGTGGTTTTCCACAGCCTGTCCAAGCGTTCCAACCTGCCGGGCCTGCGCTCGGGTTTCGTCGCCGGCGATGCCGACATTCTCAAGGGCTTCCTGCTGTATCGCACCTATCACGGCTGCGCCATGCCGGTTCAGACCCAACTCGCCAGCGTTGCCGCGTGGAATGACGAAGTGCATGTGCGGGCCAACCGTGCGCTGTACCGCGAGAAATACGATGCTGTACTGAAAATCCTCAGCCCGGTGATGGACGTACAGCGCCCGGACGGCGGTTTCTACCTGTGGCCGAACGTTGAAGGCGATGATGCCGCGTTCTGCCGTGATCTGTTTGTCGAAGAACACGTGACGGTAGTGCCGGGCTCGTACCTGTCCCGTGAGGTAGACGGTTCCAATCCGGGTGCAGGCCGGGTACGCCTGGCATTGGTCGCACCGCTGGCCGAGTGCGTGGAAGCGGCGGAGCGGATTCGCAACTTCATAATGACTCGCAGCAATCAATAGGTATTAAGCCTGCACCGCACAATACGAATGCGGTGCAGGCGAACTCATATAAAAATATTGCCACTTACCTATATTAAATCCAGTCCAATTGACCAACGCAATAAACTGCACAACTTAATATCTCGACACCCCATTTACACTTAAATACCTTGAGGACTCACCCACAACCATACAGACACAACAACATGAATCAACTTAATTACTGTCAAACCATTCCAACTTCCGACCCGATTGCTTCTTATAACGCTGCCATAAACGAGCGCCCCAGCAACCAAGCGAGCAGCAGCGGTCGAAAAAAGCGTAGCGTCGGCGAGCACACCAAGTACTGGCGCCCCGGAAGAACGTTGAAAATCCTTGTTTTCAAATATGACGAACATTCCTTTGAGGCCATAAAAAATGGCGCAAACAAATGGCAACCCTACGTCAATCTAAATTTCGAATTCATTGAAATGGACGAACAGGATATTTTCCAATCCGATGAACGCCTGGGGGATATCCGAGTCGCCTTCTACCCAAGTCTCGGTGGAGGTGGAAGTTCTGCAATAGGCACCGACTCACTCACAGGAGACCCCCAAGCGCCATCAATGTCTTTTTTTCAAACCGACTTTTCTT
>NZ_JBFTLU010000632.1:0-1915 GCF_056396605.1 Pseudomonas sp. 05T35 | reverse complement strand
AAACTCGGAACTGATCCATCAAACCCTGCTGCTGATTCGCCAGGCTATTGAGCGACTGACTGACCCGCGCCGATTCATTGGCTTGCCCCGACAGCGATTCCGTCACGTCACGAATGGTCGCCACGTTGTTGTTGATCTCCTCGGCCACCGCGCTCTGCTCTTCGGCGGCGCTGGCGATTTGCAGGTTCATGTCGGTAATCACCGTTACCGCGTCGCCGATCTGCCGCAGGGCGGTCACCGCCTGGCTGACGTGCTCGACGCTGCCCTGGGCCTGGCGATGGCTGTTGTTCATCGAGCCGACCACGTCTTGCGTGCCGCTTTGCAGTTGTTCGATCACCTGACGGGTTTCCTCCACCGACTCCTGCGTACGGCGTGCCAGGTTACGCACTTCATCGGCGACCACCGCAAAACCACGCCCGGCTTCACCGGCGCGGGCCGCTTCGATGGCGGCGTTCAGTGCCAGCAGGTTGGTCTGTTCGGCGATGGCGCGGATCACTTCCAGCACCGAGCCGATCTTCTCGCTGTTGGCGGCCAGGCCTTCGACCTGGGTCATTGCCGTGCTCATGTCTGCCGCCAGGCTGTCGATACTGGCGGTGGTGCGGTCGATGACGGTCAGGCCCTGACGAGTCGCCTGATCAGCGTCGCGTGCCGCTTGAGCCGCTTGGGCGGCGCTGCGGGCGACGTCCTGGGCGGTGGCGCTCATTTCATGGGACGCAGTGGCCACCTGATCGACCTGACGGTATTGCTGCTCCATGCCGGCGCTGGTCTGGGTGGCGATGGCCGACGATTGGTCCGCCGTGCTGCGCGCGTCCTGCACCGAGCGTTTCACTTGCGCGATGATCGGTTGCAGCTTGTCGAGGAAACGGTTGAACCAGCCGGCCAGTTGCCCGAGTTCGTCTTGCTTGTCATAGGCCAGACGGCGGGTCAGATCGCCTTCGCCGCTGGCGATGTCTTCCAGCATGCGCGCCACGCCAAGAATCGGCCGGGTCACACTGCGTGCCATCAGCCACACCAGCAACAAGCCGATGACGGCTGCCAGTACACCGAGGCTCAGCTCGATCAGGGTGCCGGCGGTGTTGCGTTCGTCGAGTTGCTGCTTCAGGGTTTCGGCGGGACCGACCAGGACTTTTTCCGGCACATCAAGCAACACGCCCCACGATTTGCCACCGGGAATCGGCTGGAACGGCGACAGGACTTTGAGCAGCTGATTGTTGTGCAGGCTCTGGGTCTGAGAGCTGGCGGCGAGCCTGCGGATCAGCTCGGCACCGTTGTCCTTGTCCACGCTGTCCAGACGCTGGCTGAGTTTGCTGGCGTCCGGGCTGTAACCGGCGAGCAGACCCACCGGGCTGAGGATGCTGACACTGGTCTGGCCGTCATAGAGCTTTTTGCTGGCTTGTTGGCTGACCGCTTGCAGGCTGTTGAGGTTGATGTCAACCGACAGCGATGCAATGACCTTACCGTCGACCAGCAACGGGAAGACGATGCTGGTCATCAGCACGTTCTGGCCGTCGATCTCATAGAAATAGGGTTCGATCACGCACGGTTTGAGGGTGGTGCGCGGGCAGGTGAACCAGGCGTTGGCGGGTTCGCCGCTGGGGCCGGTGCTGGTGTCGGCCATGTCGCTTTCCGGCAGTGCCATCGAGTTCAGCTTGCCGGCGGTCGGTTGCGACCAGTACAGGGCGAAGCGGCCCTTGTCGTTGCTGCCGATTTCTTTCTGGCCGCTGAACAGTTCGTCCTTGCCGTCCAGTGCGTTGGCTTCAAACACCAGCGACAGGCCGAGCAATTGCGGGTTGGCTTGCAGCGCCGACTTGACTTGACGGGTCAGGTCTTCACGCAGGTCGAAGGCGTCGAGAAAGCGCTTCTCGGCCTGCTCACGCAAAAACAGCACCTGGCGCGCGAAACCGTGGCCATATTG
>NZ_JBFTLU010000631.1:0-1925 GCF_056396605.1 Pseudomonas sp. 05T35 | reverse complement strand
TGGGTGCGCCAGGCATGGCGCGTTGCGCGCAAGCGCAACCAGTTTGGCTGTGGTGGCCACGCTGGTGACTTGGAGGTGAAAGTCCTCTACACACCCGGCAAGGGGAAGTGTTAGCCAGAGGCAAGGGTGTTGCGGGCGACTGCGAATCTGAAGGAAGCCCGAGGCAAAATGCTGGCCTGACGAACAGGAAGCGGATAGAGGCGGCACAGCGGGGCAAGACGGCCCAAACCGTCAAAGCCCGATACTTGCACGGAACGCTGTGACGTAAATCCGACAGGCATAAGCAGGAAGGTCGCGCGAATTACCCTGGGAGATCTGTAGGTTTGCCGCTGTGCTACCGAGCGTCGAGAGGCGACGGGATGAATCTACAGAAGTCAGCCGAGGCCGTAGTAAGTGACGAGYAACCCCGTCACCAAGGGCCGAACAGGTTATGCCGCCAGTAGGCGTCAGAGTCTCGTCGAATGTCGGAAAAGCAGAAATTTCTCCGCAAGAGAACTGTAACCCCAAGTCCTGGACAGAATCCTGGGCTTGCGGCTGTCAGTGCGCAGACATCGGCGGCGTCTGTGACGTGGACGAACGCGGAGCCGGACACGCTGATGGAGCGGGTGCTTGCACCCGCCAACCTCAAGCGTGCGTATCAACGCGTAGTCAGCAACAAGGGCGCACCGGGTGCCGATGGCATGACGGTCGACCAATTGGCAGGCTACGTGAAACAGTATTGGCCGATCCTCAAGACTCGGTTGCTGGCTGGCGAATATCACCCGCAAGGTGTACGTGCCGTCGACATCCCCAAATCCCAAGGCGGAACACGGCAGTTGGGTATTCCCTGCGTCGTGGATCGCCTGATCCAGCAGGCTTTGCTGCAACAGCTCACGCCGATCTTCGAACCCTTGTTTTCGGACTACAGCTACGGYTTTCGTCCGGRCAGAAGCGCCCATCRAGCCATCGAAACAGCCCGTGACCATGTGGCGGCGGGACACCGTTGGTGCGTGGAACTTGATCTCGAGAAGTTCTTTGATCGGGTCAATCACGATGTCCTGATGGCCCATGTTGCGCGTCAGATCGAAGACAAACGCGTTCTTACGYTGATCCGTCGTTATCTTGAAGCGGGAACGATGTCAGGTGGACTCGTCAGCCGACGGCAGGAAGGGACGCCGCAAGGCGGCCCGCTTTCGCCGTTGCTGTCGAACATCCTGCTCAACGAACTCGACCGCGAACTGGAACGGCGGGGCCATCGCTTCGTGCGCTATGCCGACGATGCGAACATTTATGTGCGCAGTCATCGTGCAGGCGAACGGGTCATGGCCAGTGTTGAGCGCTTCCTGACTCAGCGTCTGAAACTGACACTGAATCGGGAAAAGAGCCGTGTGGCACGGCCTTGGGCCTGTGATTACTTGGGTTATGGGATGAGCTGGCATAAACAGCCGAAGCTGAGGGTGGCGAGCATAAGCCTGCACGGCCTGCGCGACCGACTCAGGGAACTCTTGCGTCGGGTACGGGCCCACTCAATGAGATATATCGTTGAGCAAATGACTCCCGTGCTGCGTGGTTGGGCTGGCTACTTCAAGCTGAGTCAGAGCAAGCGGCCACTTGAGGAGCTTGATGGCTGGGTGCGTCACAAACTTCGTTGCGTCATATGGCGTCAATGGAAGCGGCCCTCTACGAGGGCGCGCAACCTGATACGTCTGGGAATCGACGAGGCGCGGGCGTGGAAATCGGCGGTCAATGGCCGAGGCCCATGGTGGAACTCGGGAGCGTCACATATGAATCAGGCGCTACCGAAGAAGCTATGGGATCGACTCGGGCTGGTCTCAATACTGGATACGATAAACCGGCTTAATCGCATAACCTGAACCGCCGTATACGGAACCGTACGTACGGTGGTGTGAGAGGACGGCGGTTGTGAAGCCGCCTCCTACTCGATT
>NZ_JBFTLU010000630.1:0-1945 GCF_056396605.1 Pseudomonas sp. 05T35 | reverse complement strand
CGCCCGGATTGACCCGGTCGCCCTTGGCCACGTGGATGGCGGCGACTTTGCCGGCGATGGCCGCTTGAACTTCGGTTTCCATCTTCATCGCTTCGGTGATCAGCACCGCCTGGCCGGCTTTCACGGTGTCGCCTTCCTTGACCAGCACATCGACGATGTTGCCTGGCATGGTGGTGCTGACGTGGCCCGGTGCGCTGGCTTGCTTGCGCTTGCTGCTGCCACCGCTGACGAATTCGTTGAGTRGCTCGAACACCACTTCTTCCGGCATGCCATCGATGGACAGGTAGAAGTGACGCTTGCCTTCGGACTTGACGCCCACACCGGTGATGTCGACGCGGTAGGTTTCACCGTGAACGTCAATGACGAACTCGGTCGGCACACCTTCGCCGCCCGCCGAGGTCACGCCGCCGGCTTCCGGAATCGGCAACAACACTTCCGGAGTCAGGGTGCCGGCTTCGCGTTCTTCAAGGAACTTGCGCCCGATGTCCGGGAACATCGCATAGGTCAGTACGTCTTCTTCAGACTTGGCCAACGCACCGATTTCGCCGCGCAGCTTGGTCATTTCCGGCTTGATCAAATCCGCCGGACGGACATCAATGACTTCTTCACTGCCGATCGCCTGACGGCGCAGCTGCTCGTTAACAACACCCGGCGCTTTGCCGTAGCCACCTTGCAGGTAGAGCTTCACTTCGTTGGTGATGGTCTTGTAGCGCTCACCGGCCAATACGTTGAAGAACGCCTGAGTACCGACGATCTGCGACGTCGGGGTCACCAGCGGTGGGAAGCCGAGGTCTTCGCGAACCCGCGGGATTTCGGCCAACACTTCGCTCATGCGGTTCAGTGCACCCTGCTCTTTCAACTGGTTGGCGAGGTTGGAAATCATCCCGCCCGGTACCTGGTTGACTTGCACGCGGGTGTCGACGGCGGTGAATTCACTTTCGAACTGGTGGTACTTCTTGCGCACGGCGTAGAAGTACAAACCGATTTCCTGCAGCAGCTCCAGACTCAGGCCGGTGTCGAACTCGCTGCCCTTAAGGGCGGCAACCATCGACTCGGTGCCCGGGTGGCTGGTGCCCCAGGCGAAACTGGAGATCGCGGTGTCGATATTGTCGGCACCATTTTCGATGCCCTTGAGTTGGCACATCGCGGCCAGGCCGGCGGTATCGTGAGAGTGGATGAACACGGGCAGCGACTGCTCGCTTTTCAGTGCTTTGACCAACTCGCCAGTGGCATACGGGGTCAGCAGGCCGGCCATGTCCTTGATCGCCACGGAGTCGCAACCCATGGCTTCCATTTGCTTGGCTTGCTCCACGAACGCCTCGATGGTGTGCACCGGGCTGGTGGTGTAGGCGATGGTGCCCTGGGCGTGTTTGCCGGCCGCTTTCACCGCTTCGATGGCCACCCGCAGGTTACGCACGTCGTTCATCGCATCGAAGATGCGGAACACGTCGATACCATTCACTGCCGCCTTGGCGACGAAGGCTTTGACCACGTCGTCGCTGTAGTGGCGGTAGCCCAACAGGTTCTGGCCACGCAAAAGCATTTGCAGGCGAGTGTTAGGCAGCGCCGCACGCAGTTTGCGCAAACGCTCCCACGGGTCTTCTTTCAGGAAGCGTACGCAGGCATCGAAGGTCGCGCCGCCCCAGACTTCCAGCGACCAGTAGCCGACTTTGTCGAGCTTGTCGCAGATCGGCAGCATGTCGTCGGTGCGCATGCGGGTCGCGAGCAGCGATTGGTGGGCGTCGCGCAGGATTGTGTCGGTTACGTGGATTTTCTTGGTCATTGGAATATTCCTCACAGGCCTGCGTGGGCGGCGATGGCGGCGGCGATGGCCAGGGCCAGCTCTTCGGGTTTGCGCTTGATCGAGTAGTTGGTCAGCTCAGGGTTGCTTTCAACGAAGCTGGTGTTGAACTGACCGCTACGGAATTCCGGGTTACGCAGGATT
>NZ_JBFTLU010000629.1:0-1960 GCF_056396605.1 Pseudomonas sp. 05T35 | reverse complement strand
GCGTCAGAGGGCATGAGGTTTCGGTATGCGGTATGGGTTTTGAGATGGTGTTCGCGGTTGATCTTGGGGCGCTATTACATGGATTGACTAGGCTCGAAAAGAAAATGGGTGAGGATGTCCAGTCGGGATATTTTGAGGGCGAGCGATTGGTTCTTAGTTCGTAACTTGTTTCTAACCACGCATTGATCAATTTGGGGGGCAAAGCCAGTCTCGGAAAATTCAATCCACTTTTTCGTGTGAGCTTTTCACCTTGATGAGCGAGGCGTGTTTTGGGAAAGATAGAAACTATAAAAAAGCTAATTAGTGTCGGGCGAGCTAAAGATGTATTGGACTTTGTTGAAGGGGACTCTCCTTACATTTCTGAGGTGTCTTTAGGTGCTCCTCAAGAACAAGAGTTGCGGCGTCTATGGGTGATTGCAGTGCATCATTTAAGATTTGTTTCGGAATTTGGTGTTTCATCTTCAGGAGTTCATAAAGATGGAAAGTATTTAACCGCCTTTCCTGAGGGATTTGAGCAATGGCTTCAAGCAGGAGCTCCGGGGGTCGCAGACGAAGATATTAGCGCCTTTCTGAAGGATCATCCTTTGTAAGAGTGAAGCGAAAAGGGGACACCCACTAGCCGGTCTCGAGTCAAGGCTAATAGGCACCCCCTTTTTGGTGCAGATTAATTGCAGCTTGGAAGGCTCCAACCTTAGCCGCACTCTTAAAACGAGCCTTACCCTCAAATAAATCGCACCCCGCTATGAGGTACATAGTTATCGCGGGGTACGGCGTTGAACATCATCGCTTTGCAAGATATTGCGCGCACGACCTGAGGCTCATCAGCTCCTTCCCCGCAACGTGCGGGAACAGCCTATGCGTTACCTCAGTGCTGCGCCCGAATCTGGCGCCCCAACACATCCATCACATCACAACCGTCCCGCAGCAGCATGGCCGCTGCGTGCGCGATTTGCTGCACGTCTGCGCCTTTGGCATGGGCAATGTCGAGGCTGGCCAGGCTTTCCATCATTTGCGTGACCGCCAGAAACCGTGCAGCGGCGCTGCAGTGCAGCACTTCCAGCGGCGCTTGGGTGGCGACCAGCAGCACCGGGATATCGCAATCGTTGTTGGTCATCGGCATGTGCGGGTTCATGCGTCATCCTCCGGTTGGGCGGCGTGCAGTCCGTCGATCGACGCCTGGAGCAATGATCGGGCGGTGCCGAGCATCTGCTGGCTGGCCCAGCGTAACGAGACGATGTGTTCCGGGGTGGTGGCGGTGGGGGCTTGATGGGCGAGGGCTTCGGCGCAGCTCAGGTAGATCGAGGCGTGTTCGAGTGCGTCGAGTAACGGGATGTCGGGTTGGACGGCGAACAGGTAATGGTCGACGTGGTCGCAGCGGGCGAAGGGGATGGATTTTGTGGTTGGATCGGTCATGGGTGTAGCTCCGTAAGATTCAGAAGAGCTGCCACGAAATCGCCGTCAAACGAAATAGGGTGGCAACTGTACGTAGGTTGACGGACCGGCTCTCACGTACACCGGCGCACCCGAAGGTGCCCCACGCACAGTTGCCATAAATGCTGCGGGCATAAGAATGCACGAGCAGAGAGAGRCTATGCGCGTCGTAAGAAAAGCGGGCCGTCAAACCCGATCACGAATGAGTCGTGACAGGCGCGAGGATAGGGAGTGGGGCGAGGTCAGTCAATCGGCCTAAGGTCTGACGCAGGTGGTTTGTTTGTAGGTTTGTTCTGAAACGGACAGTTGCCGTGTGCGCGGATACCGATGCGGAAAAGGGACACCCATTAGCCGGTCCCGTCCTGAACAAGGATTACACCCGTTTCAGGACCAGACACTCACCTAAAAGCCCGGACACTGTCCGTAATGCTGTTCATTGAAGCCGTAATGCGATCTGTAGCAGCTGCCGAAGGCTGCGTTCGGCTGCGAAGCAGTCGTAAATTCAGTAATTGCGGTGTGTCAGGTACAC
>NZ_JBFTLU010000628.1:0-1965 GCF_056396605.1 Pseudomonas sp. 05T35 | reverse complement strand
TCTTGTGACTCTGGTAAAGCTGAACCGGCACATCGACCGCCGCGATCAGACTCAACCCGCAAGCCATCCACAAGGTGCTCCAGCCCACCAGCTGCACACTGTGAATAATCGCCTGCTCCAGTGGCTCATGGGCGATTCGCAACAAGTCGTCAATGTCCGAGCGCAGCACGCTCAGCGCGACGAACAGCACCAACAGGAATTTTGCCAGGGCCTTGAGCAGCTCGATCAACGCCGTGGACGAAAACATCCGCTTGAGGCCGTTGGCCGGGTTCATTCGACTGAACTTGGGCGCCAGGCTACTGCCGGCGAACAACCAACCGCCCAGGGAAATCGGACCAATGATCGCCGCCAGCAACAAAGTGAGCAGCACCGGTTGCACCGCGATAATCGCGATCTTGCCCGACTTCAGCAAATACAGGCCCATGGCATCCGGAGTCAGCACCACTTCACGCGGCAGGGAGAAGTTCAGGCGCATGATTTCCAGCAGATCCAGCGCCAGACCGCCGCCATAGATCAGCAATCCGCCCGCACCGGCCAGCATCACCGCCAACGTATTGAGTTCTTTGGAGCRCGCGATCTCGCCCTTTTCACGGGAGTCCCTTTTGCGTTTGTCCGTGGGGTCTTCTGTCTTGTCCTGACCGCTCTCGCTTTCAGCCATGACTCAGCGCGCCTGTGCCATATCACGCAACAACTGCAAGGCCTCGGTGGCCAGCGGTTGATACTGGTTGAGAATGTCCCCCAGGCTGACCCAGAAAATCACCAGACCCAGCACCAGGGTCAGCGGAAAACCGATAGAGAAGATATTCAGTTGCGGCGCCGCGCGAGTCATGACCCCGAAGGCAATGTTGACCACCAGTAGCGCGGTGATTGCCGGTAATACCAGCAGCATCGCCGCCCCCAGCACCCAGCCCATCTTGCCGGCCATTTCCCAGAAATGATTGACCAGCATGCCACTGCCCACCGGCAGGGTGGTGAAGCTTTCCGTGAGGACTTCAAACACCACCAGATGGCCATTCATCCCCAGAAACAGCAACGTCACCAACATCGTCAAGAACTGCCCGATGACGGCCGCCGACACGCCGTTGGTGGGGTCGACCATGGACGCGAAGCCCATGCCCATCTGAATCGAAACAATCTGCCCGGCCACCACAAACGCCTGAAAGAACAACTGCAAGGAAAACCCCAGCAGCGCGCCAATCAGTATCTGTTCGGCAATCAGCAGCAGACCACTCAAGTCCAGCGGATTGACCTGCGGCATAGGCGGCAGGCCCGGCGCAATGACCACCGTTATCGCCACTGCGAAATACAGCCGGATACGCCTGGGCACCAGGGTCGTGCCGAAGACCGGCATGGTCGTCAGCACCGCGCCAACCCGAAATAGCGGCAGCATGAAGCTGGCCACCCAGGTACTGATTTGCGCATCGGTCAGCGCCAGCAATGACATGGTTTAGCCGATCAACTGCGGAATACTGGTGTACAAGCGCAGTATGTATTCCATGAAGGTTTGTATCAGCCACGGACCGGCAACGATCAGCGTGATCAGCATCACCAGCAAACGCGGGAGGAAGCTCAGGGTCTGTTCGTTGATCTGCGTGGCCGCCTGAAACATCGCCACCAGCAGCCCCACCAGCAAACTCGGAACGACCAATATGGCGACCATCATGGTGGTCAGCCAAAGCGCCTCACGGAACAGGTCTACCGCAACTTCAGGAGTCATATCGCCCTACCCGCCCACTCTGTCTAAACACCGCCGAAACTGCTCGCCAGCGTACCGATGATCAACGCCCAGCCATCCACCAGCACAAACAGCATGATCTTGAACGGCAGCGAAATGATCAGCGGCGAGAGCATCATCATGCCCATGGCCATCAGCACACTGGCAACGACCAGGTCGATGATCAGGAACGGAATGAAGATCATGAAGCCGATCTGGAACGCGGTCTTCAGCTCCGAGGTCACGAAGGC
>NZ_JBFTLU010000626.1:0-1967 GCF_056396605.1 Pseudomonas sp. 05T35 | reverse complement strand
GCGTTAAGTCTTTCCAGACATAAAAAATCCCCCGCAGCCATTCGGTTGCGGGGGATTTTTTTATCGTCTGTCAGACCGCCATCGCGAGCAGGCTCRCTCCCACAGGGGAATGCGGTCAAATGTGGGAGCGAGCCTGCTCGCGATAGGCGCGCCGCGGTCTATCAAAGCTTGGCGGTTGGCCGCCCTGGCTTCTTGGTCTGCAACAGGTGCGAGAACACCGCGTGCAAATCATCCGAGGCGCTTTCTTCGTCGAGGTTGAGCTTGCTGTCGATGTGATCCATGTGATGCATCATCAGGTTCACCGCCAGGTCGGCATCGCGGGCCTCGATGGCGTCGATCAGCTGAGTGTGTTCATCGTAGGAACAGTGCGAGCGGTTACCGCTTTCATACTGGGYGATGATCAAGGAAGTCTGCGACACAAGGCTGCGCTGAAAGCTGATCAGCGGGGCGTTCTTCGCTGCCTCGGCCAGCTTCAGGTGGAACTCGCCAGACAGACGGATACCGGCACCGCGGTCGCCACGGGAAAAGCTGTCGCGCTCGTCGTTGACCATCTGCCGCAGCTCGGCAATCTGTTCGGCCGTTGCGTGTACGACTGCCAGCTCGGTGATCGCTTTCTCGACCAGACGCCGCGCCATGAATACCTGACGGGCTTCTTCGACACTCGGGCTGGCAACCACGGCACCCCGGTTGGGACGCAACAGCACCACGCCTTCATGGGCCAGACGCGACAACGCGCGGCGAATGATGGTGCGACTGACCCCGAAAATTTCTCCCAGCGCCTCTTCGCTCAACTTTGTACCGGGCGCCAGGCGCTGTTCGAGGATGGCCTCGAAGATATGCGCATAGACGATATCGTCCTGGGTTCCGCTGCGGCCGGCTTTGCCTGCTCGCGGTTGTTTCTTGAGGGGCTGCAACTGTTCGTTCATGGGCACTCGAGTCGGGAGAACTGCGGCGAATTGACTGTGACTGTAATACGTCACAGAGGGTCGCTGGCAAGTATTGCGTAAAAAACACAGCACATTGTACACAACCGCTGGTGGCAACACGACTGTACGGCCACATACGCCCCCGGCTGTATCGCAACGAGATGCCAGGTTTAAGTTTAGGCTTGAACACCTGGCCCATGGCGAGGGAGCTTGCTCCCGTTGGACTGCGCAGCAGCCCTGAAACCTGCCGACTCGTTTACTCAGATAACCTCGCTCACACATTACGACCGCTGCGCGGCCGAGCAGGAGCTAACTCCCTCGCCACACCGGTAGCAGCGGACTTTATTCGTATATCAAGAACAAGGAACACCGCGCCATGACCGACGCCACTCACGTGCAACTTCGCCCACTGGCCGACACTTCACCTTCGGCCATCGTCGCCGGGTTCATTGCCATGATGACCGGCTACACCAGTTCGCTGGTGCTGATGTTCCAGGCCGGCCAGGCGGCGGGCCTGACCAGCGGGCAGATTTCGTCGTGGATCTGGGCGATTTCGATTGGCATGGCGGTGTGCTCGATCGGTTTGTCCTTGCGTTATCGCACACCGATCACCATCGCCTGGTCGACGCCCGGTGCGGCACTGCTGATCACCAGCCTGTCGGGGGTGACTTACGGCGAGGCGATTGGCGCCTACATCACTTGCGCCGTGCTCGTCACTCTTTGCGGCATGACCGGCAGCTTCGAACGCCTGGTCAAACGCATTCCGGCATCCCTGGCGGCAGCGTTGCTGGCGGGGATTCTGTTCAAGATCGGCAGCGAAATTTTCGTCGCCGCCCAGCACCGCACCGGCCTGGTACTGGGGATGTTTTTCACCTACCTGGTGGTCAAGCGCCTGTCGCCGCGTTATGCGGTGCTGGCGGCGCTGCTGATCGGCACGGCACTGTCCGGCGTCATGGGCCTGCTGGATTTCAGCGGTTTTCATCTGGAAGTGGCCACGCCGGTCTGGACCACCCCGCACTTTTCCCTCGCGGCAACCATCAG
>NZ_JBFTLU010000625.1:0-1972 GCF_056396605.1 Pseudomonas sp. 05T35 | reverse complement strand
ACCAGTTCCTGACCCTGACCAACGGTGCTGGCATCCTGACCTCGATCTTCGATCGCTACGACACCATGAAGTCCGGCGACATGTCCGGCCGTCAGAACGGTGTTCTGGTATCGGTAGAAACCGGCAAGGCGCTGACCTACTCCCTGGAAACCCTGCAGGCGCGTGGCAAGCTGTTCGTTGAACACGGTCAAGAGATCTACAACGGTCAGATCGTTGGTCTGAACAGCCGTGACAACGACATGGGCGTCAACCCAACCAAAGGCAAGAAGCTCGACAACATGCGTGCTTCGGGTAAAGACGAAACCATCGCCCTGGTTCCACCTGTTCGCTTCACCCTGGAACAGGCTCTGGAATTCATCCAGGACGATGAATTGTGCGAAGTGACTCCGAAGTCGATCCGCCTGCGTAAGAAAATCCTGGACGAAGGCGAGCGTACCCGCGCTGCCAAGAAAGCCAAGAACTGAGTTAACTCAGGCTGAATGAAAACGCCCCCGGTCGAAAGGCCGGGGGCGTTTTTTTTGTCTGGGGTTTGTGCGGTGTTTGTCCCGGCCTCATCGCGAGCAGGCTCGCTCCCACAGTGGGCTGTGGTGTTCACATAATATGTGTTCAGCACCGAACCTTGTGGGAGCGAGCCTGCTCGCGATGGGGCCCTGTCAGGCAGCGAAGATACGGATCAGAACTTATCGAGGGTTCGCGGATTGCTCTCGCGCACGACTTCTTTCGGCTTGTACGCGCAATACCCGGGCCGTGGGCCGATTTTCGGGTGGTTGCGGCAAGTATCCGGGCGCTTTTCATAAATAGTGCACAAACGGCTCTTACGATCCAGATACAGGCAATCGTTGTTGCTCATGCGCTGGAGCGTGAAGATCTCGGACTTCTGGTTGTAGCGCTCGACGATGCCTTCTTTCTGCAAACGCTTGGCGATGTTCTTGGGTGGATCGCCCAGTTCGAATTCGTCGACGATACCGATGCGGATCAGGTCTTTGATCTTGACCTCGACCGGCAGCGTGCAGCAGCTGGACACGCATGAGCCGCACATCGGGGCAGAGTACTTGGCCCAGGTATCGAGACGGTCGATCTCCGCGGCGGCGATCAGGTTCGGCTTCATCATGTGGAATTACCAGCGTGCATCAGGGCGCGCGATCATACCGGGACTGGTGATTTTTTGAACGACCATTTGCCGGTTTTTTTATGGCTACACTGAATTTTTCGAGGGATCGGCATGGCATCTGCATCTTTTCAACGTGTATCGGCAAGGGGATAGGCTCGATTCAGGCGATTGCAAAAAGCGCCGAACGAGTGCACTTATCTCATGTCAGACCGACTAGGCTCGTCTATTTCATGCTCGTCCGAGGTCCTATCGATGACTCAAGAACCACTAGTTCGCGAAGCTGAAGTGGCCGCATTTCGCGACGCCGTATTGACCAAACTTACCTATGCAGTGGGCAAGGATCCGGATCACGCCTTTGACCATGACTGGTTCGAAGCCATTGCCCTGGCGGCGCGCGATCACATGGTCGAGCACTGGATGGACCACACGCGGCAGATCTACCGCAAAGGCCAGAAGCGCGTTTACTACCTCTCGCTGGAATTCCTCATAGGCCGCCTGCTCTACGACAGCCTGAGCAACCTTGGCCTGCTCGATGTGGCCCGCGAAGCACTGACCGAGTTGGGCGTTGACCTTGAACGCATACGCCTGCTGGAGCCGGATGCTGCGCTCGGCAACGGTGGCCTCGGTCGACTGGCGGCGTGCTTCATGGAAAGCATGTCGACGCTCGGCATAGCCGGCCATGGCTACGGTATTCGTTATGAACACGGCTTGTTCCGCCAGGCGGTTGTCGATGGCTGGCAGCAGGAGCAAACCGAAAACTGGCTGGATTTCGGCAACCCCTGGGAATTTGAACGGCCAGAAGTGGCTTACCCGATCGGCTTTGGTGGCGGCGTTGAAACCGTGACCGTTGAGAGCGTCAAC
>NZ_JBFTLU010000624.1:0-1986 GCF_056396605.1 Pseudomonas sp. 05T35 | reverse complement strand
GCGCAGCGCTTTGCCCGGCACTGTCACGCACCAGGCACGCGACTTCGCTGGCGCCCCAGGCCAGCAGCGCCTCGACGATATGCACGCCGACAAAGCTATTGGCACCGGTAACGATGACCTTGTGCACATCGCCCATTCGGCTGACCGGCAAGGGCTGTACATCGAGCTCACGGAAGGCATCGGCCAGGGCCTTTTCGCTGAGCACTTCTTCGCCGGCAGAACCTCTGACCAGCGTGGCCAGCCTGGCGATGGTCGGGACTTCGATGAAGCGGTTGATCGAGATACTGCGTCCGAACTGCTCGCGTATTTGCAGCAACATGCGCGACAACAGGATCGAGTGCCCGCCCAGATTGAAGAAGTTTTCGTCGGTGGAAATGTCGCCTGCCGGCAACTCCAGCAGATCGGCCCAGAGCTCCAGCAGTTGCGACTCGTCGGCGGACTCGGGTAACCGACGCTGAAGGTTTTCGAGGACACTGACCGGCATCGCCAGCAGCGTCCGGCGATCGACTTTACCGTTGCTGGCGAACGGCATGTTCGCCAATTCAGTCCAGGCGGTGGGCTGCATGTAGTCCGGCAAGAACTGCTGGGCGTGAGCTTTCAGCGCTTCGCGTGCCGCGCCCGGCTGGTCTTCCTGGGGCTGTGCGAGGAACGCCAGAATCCGTCGATGACTGTCGATCACTACGGCCACCTGGCGGAACAACTGGCTGTCGCGCAGGCAGCGTTCGATTTCTTCCGGTTCGACCCGGTAGCCGCGGATCTTCACCTGATTGTCTCGTCGCCCACAGAGCTCGATGCCGTCGGCGGTCCACTTCGCCATATCGCCGGTGCGATAGGCACGCAGGCTTTGGCCGTCCGGCAAGGGCAATTGCAGGTAGCGCTCGGCGGTCTGCTGCGGGTTGTTCAAATAGCCCAGGCACACCCCCGGACCGACGATGTACAGCTCACCGACGGTCTGCTCGACCACGGGCTGAAAGTTCTCGTCGAGGATCAGCACCTGACTGTTGGCAATCGGTGCCCCGAGGCTGCGATTGCTGTCACCGACCTGCAGTTGTCGGGCGGTGATCAGCACCGTGGCTTCGGTCGGGCCATACAGGTTGTAGAGCTTGCCTTGCTGGGGCAGCTGTTTGATCACATGGGGTTCGCAGACGTCGCCACCGGTCATCACATGTGCAAGGTCGCGTAACTGATCCAACGGCAGAATGCTCAGCAGCGCTGGCGGCAGAAACGCGTGACTGAGCTGATGATGGCGGATCAATTCGACCAATTGCAGCGGGTCACGACGCTGGTCGTCGTTGGGTACGATCAGCTCGGCGCCCTGGATCAGCGCCGGAAATATATCGATCAACGAGGAGTCGAAACTCAGTGATGAAAACTGCAACACCCGACTACGTTCCGTCAGCCCGACGTAATCGGCATACCACGCGGTGAAGTGCCCGAGATTGTTCTGGCTGAGCAACACACCTTTGGGATGACCGGTGGTGCCCGATGTGTAGAGCGCCATACACGGCGCCTGGCTGCCGGGGCGCTGGCGCATCAGCGGCAAGCCTGGATTCGCCTCGCGGGCGTCGATACCACTGATGTCGAGCCCCGGCATCTCATTGCTCAGCGGGTGCAGGCCATCATGCAACAACAGCACGGCGCCGGCGTTCTCCAGGATGTACTGCTGACGTTGCAGCGGGTGGCTGGGTTCGAGTGGCAGGTACACCGCGCCACTGCCGAGGATCGCCAGAATGCCGGCAAACAATGCACTGGATTTTGGCAGGCAAATGCCCACGACCACCGGTCCCTCAACCGCTCGGTACTGCTCGATCAGTGGCAGCAGCCGTTGCTGAATTGCCAGGCTTTGGGTGTGCAAGTCCCTATAGCTGAGCACCTCACCGGCAATGTGCAGCGCCGGGCGTTCACGGAAGGTTTTGAAACTCTGTTCGAGCCGCTCGATCATCGGGATTTGCCCGAGTTGCAGCAGCTGCGGTTGCGCGTTGAGGT
>NZ_JBFTLU010000623.1:0-1987 GCF_056396605.1 Pseudomonas sp. 05T35 | reverse complement strand
GCGACATCTTGAGCATCGTTTAAGGGAGTGGGGGCTGCAATGAGCATGACAGTGTCAGAGCGAACACTGCTGATCGAAAGTATTCAGCAAGAGTTAGCCAATGACACATTGGCTATCGGCGAAGCGGTGCGCCAATTGCGAGTTGAGGTGACCGGTTTACACCAAAGCCAGTTCGCAAAGATGTGCAAAATCTCCGTGCGTACGCTGGTGCACATCGAGCACGGAGAAGGGAACCAGACGCTCAAATCACTTAACGCCGTGTTCCGCCCATTCGGGATGCAAATGGGCGTGGTGAAGATTCGGCGTACGATCAGCTGAACCCTTAGCTCCGCTGCTTGTACGCCTTCCCGTAATGCCGCTCCATCCGTGCCTGAATCAACTCCAGACCAATCGACAACAACCAGTAAATGATCGCTGCCGTGCTCAGCATYTCGATGTAGCGATAACTGGAGCGGCCATAGGACTGCGCCAGGAACATCACTTCCCAGACGCCCATCACCGAGATCAGTGATGAGTCTTTGAGCATCGAGATGAATTGGTTGGTGGTGGGCGGAATGATGGTGCGCATGGCCTGTGGCAGGGTGACTCGCCAGAAGATCACCGACTCGCGCATTCCCAGCGCGAGGGAAGCTTCGCGCTGGCCATGCGGTACACCGACGATGCCGGCGCGGAAAATTTCACTCAGGTACGCCCCGTAATTCAGCGATAACGCAATGATCCCGGCGGCAATGGCGCCGGGGACAATGCCCAGCTGTGGCAGGCCGAGGTAGATCAACAGGATCTGAATCAGCAACGGCGTACCACGAAAAAACGATGCGTAGAAACTTGCGATGCCGAACGCCACGGCACTCTTCGACAACCGCGCCAGGGCGGTGATGAAGCCCAGCAGCGACGAGGCGACAATCGAGCACAGGCACAAAAACAGTGTCAGCGCCGCGCCTTGCAAGAAGCCGTTGGGCGCCAGATGCAGGCCGATCAGGTTCGGCAGCTTGTCGAGAATGATCGAAAACTTCAGGTCGAAGCTCAGGAAGAAACTCGCGAACAAACCCAGCATCGTCGCCCAAGTCAGGTACAGGCGGGTACGAAAACCAAAGACGCGTTTGAGCAATGACTCAGCCACCGGTTGCGGTGGCTGAGGAGGGCGGGGGAAAGAAGTCATTTGCTGATATCGGCGCCGATCCATTTTTGTGACAGCCGGGTCAGGGTGCCGTCCTGTTTCAACTGGGCAAAGACTTCGCGCACTTTGCCATCCCACTGGGCATCACCCTTTTCGATGGCCACGGAGTTGGGTTCCGAGTACAGCGGCTCGCCGGCGAGCTTGAAGCGCTGGTCCTGGGTCAGGCGCGGTTGTGCGGTCACAAGGTTGGTGAGGACCGCATCCAGTCGCACGCCGGCGCCCAGGCTCAGGTCCTGGAAGGCGACGTTGTCGGTGTCATACGGAGCGATCTGCACATCCTCGAACGGGTACTGCAATCGGGTGTCTTCAGCGCCTTCGATCACCAGGTTTTTGTTCAGGTAGCTTTCGTAGCTGGACGCGCTGGTGAGGCCGACTTTTTTGCCGCTCAGGTCCTTGGCGCCATGGATGCGATCGTCTTTGGCATTGACCACGATCACGGCTGGCGAAGCGTAGTACTCCACCGGGAAATCGAAGACTTCGGCGCGGGCCTTGCTCGGGGTCATGGAGCAGATGCAGATGTCATAACGACCGCTCCAGCGACCGGCAGCGATCACGTCCCAGGACGGCGTTTCGAGACGCAGTTTGACGCCAAGTTTGTCCGCCACGGCTTTGGCCACGTCGACGTCGAAACCGTCGAGCTGGTTCTGATCGTTGAGGAACGAGAACGGCGGATAGCTTTCCATCAGCACGCCCACCAACTCTTTCTTTTGCTCGATACGATCCAGCGTGGCGCCGGCAAAGGCTTGGGAAGAGGCAGCGAGAATCGTCAGGCCCAGGGCCAGTAGCGGTTGAAGTTTCACGGGCAGTTCC
>NZ_JBFTLU010000622.1:0-2407 GCF_056396605.1 Pseudomonas sp. 05T35 | reverse complement strand
ATTCAGCGTACCGAAGTAGAACTGTTGAAGACTCCGAACCTTGGCAAGAAATCCTTGACTGAAATCAAGGACGTTCTGGCCTCCCGCGGTCTGTCCCTCGGCATGCGCCTCGACAACTGGCCGCCTGCAAGTCTTAAGAAGGACGACAAGGCGACTGCCTGATCGTCGTAATCACCGAACGTTGTGTTTGGTAAGGAATGAACCATGCGTCATCGTAAAAGTGGTCGTCACCTGAGCCGCACCAGCTCGCACCGCAAGGCCATGTTTCAAAACATGGCGGTGTCGCTGTTCGAGCACGAGCTGATCAAAACTACACTGCCAAAAGCTAAAGAACTGCGTCGCGTTGCTGAGCCGCTGATCACTTTGGCCAAGACAGACAGCCTGGCTAACCGCCGTCTGGCTTTCGACCGTACACTATATGTGTGGGTTGATCATTAGTATTTTTCTATCGATGTCTACAAGTTAATGAATTTGTGACTGTCATGTTGATGATTAATACTTCCCTCCAAGCCGATTAGCCGGCAGTTCCGAGACTGACACAGGAAGAGATCGCATGAGCCAGAATAAAACGCTTACCACCGCCAGTGGCGCGCCCGTCGCCGACAACCAGAATTCCCGTTCCGCTGGCCCTCGTGGCCCGCTGCTGCTCGACGACTTTCACCTGATCGAGAAGCTTGCCCACTTCAACCGTGAAAACATCCCGGAGCGCCGCGTACACGCCAAAGGCTCGGGTGCTTATGGTACGTTCACCGTTACCCGCGACATTACCCAATACACCAGTGCCAAGCTGTTTGAGTCGGTTGGCAAGCAAACTCCGACCTTCCTGCGTTTCTCCACCGTGGGCGGCGAGCGCGGATCAGCAGATACCGAACGCGACCCGCGTGGTTTTGCGCTGAAGTTCTACACCGAGGAAGGCAACTGGGACATCGTTGGCAACAACACGCCAGTGTTCTTCATCCGTGATCCGTTGAAGTTCCCGGACTTTATCCACACCCAAAAACGTTTGCCGCAAAGCAACCTGAAAAGCGCACAGATGATGTGGGACTTCTGGTCGCATTCGCCTGAGGCGCTGCACCAGGTCACCATCCTGTTTTCGGATCGCGGCATCCCTGACGGCTACCGTCACATGCACGGCTTTGGCAGCCACACCTACAGCCTGATCAGCGCCAAAGGCGAGCGTCACTGGGTGAAATGGCACTACAAAACCAAACAGGGCATCAAGAACCTGGCGCCGGCAGAAGCTGCACGCCTGGCCGGGACTGATCCCGATTACGCTCAACGCGACCTGTTCGGTGCAATCGAGCGCGGTGACTTCCCGAAATGGCGCGTGTGCATTCAGATCATGACCGAGGCCCAGGCCGCGGCGCATTACGAGAACCCGTTCGACGTGACCAAAACCTGGTCGCAGAAGGAGTTCCCGCTGATCGAAGTCGGTGAGCTTGAGCTCAATCGAAACCCGCAGAACTACTTTGCTGAAGTCGAGCAGGCAGCGTTTGGTCCGAGCAACATGGTGCCGGGTGTGGGCTTGTCGCCAGACCGTATGCTGCAAGGTCGGGTATTTGCCTATGCCGATGCCCACCGCTACCGTGTTGGTACCAATCACCAGCAGTTACCGGTGAATGCGTCGCGCAGCCCGGTCAACAGCTATCAGCGCGACGGCTCCATGGCATTTGGCAGCAACGGTGGCAGTACACCGAACTACGAGCCTAACAGCTACGCCGGTGCACCGAAGCAAGCGCCACAATACGCTGAGCCAGCGCTGGCCCTGAACGGCGCGGCCGATCGTTATGATCACCGTGAAGATACGGATTACTACAGCCACGCCGGTGCGTTGTTCCGCTTGATGAACGATGAGCAGAAAACCCTGCTGATCAACAACATTGCTGGTGCGATGTCGGGCGTTTCCAGTGATGTGGTTCAGCGTCAACTGCAGCACTTCTACAAAGCGGATGCCGCTTACGGAGAAGGTATCGCAAAGGCCTTGGGTGTACAGCTGAACTAAGTCTAAACGATAAGCAGAACCGCCCTCATTTGGGCGGTTTTTGCGTTATTTAAGCTGGTTTTCTCGGAGTATCTTCGCTTTTATCGCGTTATTGGAGTGACCTATCAGTCCGCTTGGTTCAAACTACAGCCTTTCAAGCAGGGAGATGTAGGGCGATGCAAGGCCACCCAGACGTAATCGATTACCTCAACACGTTGCTCACAGGCGAACTGGCAGCACGTGATCAATATTTCATCCATTCGCGGATGTATGAGGACTGGGGCTTTACCGAGCTCTACGAGCGCATCAATCACGAGATGGAAGAAGAAACCCAGCACGCCGATGCGCTGATGCGCCGAATCCTCATGCTGGAAGGCACGCCACGCATGCGTCCGGACGATCTGGACGTCGGCACCACGGTACCCG
>NZ_JBFTLU010000621.1:0-2022 GCF_056396605.1 Pseudomonas sp. 05T35 | reverse complement strand
ATCCGCAGGTCCAGGAGCGTGTCGACGAAGTGCGACATGGGCGCTATCGCCTGCTGCACGGCTTCTATCACGGAGCGCAAAGCAACCTGTTGGACAGTCGTGGGCAGCCGAAAGTATTGATGTATGCCGTCAACCTGACAATGGATGCCCATGCATGCGGCCGGCCCTTGAATGAGCTGGCACTTGAAGCATTGGGGGTGGATGTTCAAGCCATTCAGCGCAATGGCGCTGATTTGATAGTTGAGGGCGCCACCTGCTTGCTGGCGGGCGATCGGGTGTTGATGTCGGGCACCTTGTCTGCCATCGAGGCCTGTGAAGCTCGGCTGTTGGCGGGATAATGAGGTGTGGTCGGGTTCCTCGCGCAGAACCGGAAAATTTCCTGCGCGTGCCCGACCAATTGGCTGAAGGCAATCAATCCTGGCTGACTGCACCAATCTTGTGGATCGACAGATCCGCCCCGTAATACTCCTCTTCCTGGCTCAGCCGCAGCCCATGCAACAGCTTGATCGTGCCATACACCGCAAAGCCTCCGATCAGTGCCACGGCTACCCCGAGTGCAGTGCCGATCAACTGGCTGATCAGGCTGACGCCACCGAGCCCGCCCAAGGCGCTCTGACCGAAAATCCCGCAGGCAACCCCACCCCAAACGCCACAAAGACCATGCAGCGGCCAGACGCCAAGCACATCGTCGATCTTCCATTGGCTTTGCGCCGCGATGAAACACCARACAAACAAGGCCCCGGCAATGGCTCCGGTCACCAGTGCGCCAACCGGATGCATCAGGTCGGAACCGGCACAAATTGCCACCAGCCCGGCCAGTGGACCGTTGTGCAGGAACCCCGGATCGTTACGACCGACAATCAATGCGGCTACCGTGCCACCGACCATCGCCATCAACGAGTTGACCGCCACCAGACCGCTGACGCCTTGCAGGGTTTGCGCGCTCATCACGTTAAAGCCGAACCAGCCGACGATGAGAATCCACGAACCCAATGCCAGAAACGGAATGCTCGACGGCGCAAACGCCACCAGGCGTCCGTCGCGATACCGACCATTGCGCGGACCGAGCAGCAATACCGCCGCCAATGCCAGCCAACCTCCCATGGCATGCACTACCACGGAGCCGGCAAAATCATGGAAGCTGGCACCAAAGCGAGCCAACAACCAGGCTTGCAGGCCGAAGTTTCCGTTCCAGACCACACCTTCAAAAAACGGATAAATGAACGCCACGATCAACGCCGTCGCACACAGCTGCGGAACGAATCGGGCACGCTCGGCAATCCCCCCGGAAATGATGGCCGGAATGGCGGCAGCAAAGGTCAGCAGGAAGAAAAACTTCACCAGCCCATAGCCGTGATCAGCGCTGATTACCGCGGCCGGTTGCAAGAAAGTGACACCGTAGGAAATCCAGTAGCCTATAAAGAAGTAAGCCAGCGTTGAAATGGCAAAGTCACTGAGGATCTTCGATAACGCGTTGACCTGGTTTTTTTGCCGAACCGTGCCGACTTCCAGAAATGCGAAACCGGCGTGCATGGCCAGAACCATGACAGCGCCGATCAGAATGAACAGTGTATTGGAGCTATGGACCAGGCTGTCCACAGCACTTTGCAAATTTTCCATGGAGTTGGCAGACCTTAAAGTCGCAAAAGCACCAAAGCGGTTCGCCGAGACAATTTACGCACCAAGTTGATACCAGGCTTGGCATCCATCCTTATTCCGGCGAACCGTTTTGGCGCAAAAAACTCATTGAGGTCGATCGTTGCTCGGGTGTTTGCGCGAGTTTCTATTATTTAGGTTAAGGTTTTCGCGAAGCACGCCCAGTTTCAGTACAACAGCACTGGCTGACGCACCACGACATAGCAAAAGCTGTACCAGGCATTAGGGGGGTCTCAACGCGGTGGGGGAATCTATTTGAGAACAGCCCCTGGCACTGAACCTTCGAACAAGGCTCATACTCGAACATTTCACACACCAATAATGGAGATCATCATGGCCAGAAAAACGGAAAAGACTGCTCAAGAA
>NZ_JBFTLU010000620.1:0-2033 GCF_056396605.1 Pseudomonas sp. 05T35 | reverse complement strand
CGCCTGCACTGACCAGGACAAAGGGATTGATCAGATACGGTCGAGTAAAACGCAGTTCCGCCTGACGCTCGTTACTCGGGGTAATCACAGCCAGCAGGTCGATCCCGCCTTGCTTGACCTGCTCTATTTGCTGATACAACGAATGGCCGCGCACGAGCTCGAACTTCAGCCCGGTATGCAGGCTGATCCGGTCCAGGACCTGGGCGCTGAGGCCTCTGAACTCGCCCTTATCGTCATAAAAAGACAAGGGCGCAAAGTTGTCGATGACCCCGACTCTGACCGATGGGTGGCTATCCATCCAACGTTGTTCGCGGGCACTCAACTGCAAGCGTTGCGCACCGCTGAAACTACTGCCGGCACTCCAGCGGCGCAGAACCGTCATGCGTTCCTGCACAGGAATCACCGCCAACGCGGCATCGATAATCCGCCGCAATCGAAGGTTGTCGGCACTCACCGAAAAGCCGAATGCGTTGACGTCCAGGCGGGCAAATCCCGCCAGCTGTACGTTGTTCAGGTAACTGTTATTGATCAGGTAACCGGCACTGAGGGAGTCGCCCAAATAGATATCGGCACCGCCGAAAGCCACGGCGCCGATGGCACTCAATGTCGAGTCATACAGTTGAAGGTGTGCCTTGGGATAAACCGCGTAGACCGCTTCGGGTCGCAAATAATGATCGAGCATCGCCACCCGCTGCCCCTCAAGGTCGGGTGTCAGCCGGGCGCTGTCGCCCAAGCGGGTGACCAGGGCCGGGGCATCTTCGGCATAGGTACGCGACATCAAAAGCTGCGGATCGGTCGCTTCAAAGTCGTTGGCGGTGCCCAACAGATCGACATTGCCCTGCTTCAACGCGGCAATCACCTCGCCTCGGGTCCGGTAGCGTTTCACCTCGACCCGAATGTGCAGTAGCTGGCTGAGCAGAACCGCAAAATCGGCGGTGATGCCTTCCAGGTACTTGTCGCTGATGGTGACCTCGAACGGCGCGTAATCCGGCGCTGAAGCGCCCAGTCGCAAGCTGCCCTGCTCGCGCAGCCAGCGCCAGTCGGCATCTTCCAGTTCGACCTGGTAATCGTCGACGACCGAACGCCCTTGCAGCTTCAGCAGCTGTGGTTTTGCGGCGAAGCTGTCCACCGACCAGACTGAACTGAACAGCATCAACACAACCAGCCARGTACGCAGGCGCATGTGCAGGTGCATATACATTCAGATCAGCTGATTGCGTTTGGCGAATTCTCTCAAGTGAACCAGCGATTTCACATTGAGCTTTGCGATCAAGCGGGTTTTGTAGGTGCTGATGGTTTTGTGGCTGAGGTTCATGGCTTTAGCGATTTCCTTGTTGCTAAAGCCAAGCGCCAAATATCGAAAGATGGTCAGTTCACGGTCGGAAAGCTTCTCGATCATCTGCAATTCGTTGAGTTGCAGCGGATCCAGACTTACTGAGCTGGAGTCCAGTTGCGGGAAATACATATAGCCGGACATCACCGCTTGAACGGCTTTACGCAGCTCTTGCAGGTCACTGGTTTTCGAGACAAAGCCCAAGGCCCCGGCTCTCATGCAGCGGTCGACATAATACCTCGGCTCACAGGAGGTGAAGACCACAACCCGAGAAGGTGACTGATCGCGCTGCAGACGACTCAGCAGTTCCAACCCGCCAAGCTTGGGGATATTCAGATCCAGCACCACCAGATCAGGTGACTGGGCCAGGATCATTTGTAGGGCCTCGGCACCATTGGATGACTGCAGAATGATCTTGAACATCACCCTGTCGCTGGAATCCTTAAGTGCCTTTAGCAGCATTTCGATGGCGGTCACAACAACCGGGTGATCGTCCACGATCAGCGCTGAACGCATGGCAACTCCTATAGAAACGCCCAAAAACCCCGGCGTGCCGCCCACGGCATTTGCCAAGGCTGACACAACGGCCGCGCAACGACTGTTGCACGAGAAACAGGGCGAAACTACCTGTCAAAGTTGACAGTTCAGACCAACGGTCGTGTGCCTCAGGCGCGCAAACCACCCTGCTGCCGGGCGTGCC
>NZ_JBFTLU010000619.1:0-2055 GCF_056396605.1 Pseudomonas sp. 05T35 | reverse complement strand
CGGCAAGGCACGGGCGCTGCGATACAGCTGGATCAGCGACGAGTGGTCGGTGTTGAGGTTCGGGCAAATGCCGGGGAACACGCACGACGGCTTGCGGCACGCGGATTCGATTTCCGGGCTCTTGCAGGCAATGCGGTACATGTTCGCGGTCGGCCCACCGAGGTCGGAGATCACGCCGGTAAAGCCTGGCACTTTGTCACGGATCTCTTCGATCTCGCGAATGATCGACTCTTCGGAGCGGTTCTGGATAATCCGGCCTTCGTGCTCGGTAATCGAGCAGAAGGTACAGCCGCCGAAGCAGCCGCGCATGATGTTCACCGAGAAACGGATCATCTCGTAGGCCGGGATCTTCTCCTTGCCATACGCCGGGTGCGGAATACGGGCGTAAGGCATGCCGAACACGTAGTCCATTTCTTCGGTGGTCATTGGAATCGGTGGCGGGTTGAACCAGACATCGACTTCGCCATGCTTCTGAACCAGCGCGCGGGCGTTGCCCGGGTTGGTTTCCAGGTGCAGCACGCGGTTGGCGTGGGCGTACAGAACGGCGTCGTTTCGAACCTTTTCTACCGACGGCAGACGGATCACGGTCTTGTCACGGGTCATCCGCGGGCTTGCCAGGATTTGTACAACTTTGGCTTCCTGCGGGTCCTCGACCGGGCCCTTTTCCTGCTCGATGGCGCAGGCCTGAGTGTCCTGGGTGTTGACGTACGGGTTGATGATCTTGTCGATCTTGCCCGGACGGTCAATGCGCGTGGAGTCGACTTCGTACCAGCCTTGCGGCGTATCACGACGAATGAACGCGGTGCCGCGCACGTCGGTGATGTCTTCGATCTTGTGACCGTAGGACAGACRCTGGGCAACTTCGACGATCGCCCGCTCGGCGTTGCCGTACAGGAGGATGTCGGCGCAGGCGTCGATCAGGATCGAGTTGCGCACCCGGTCCTGCCAGTAATCGTAGTGCGCGATACGACGCAGGGAAGCTTCGATGCCACCGAGGACAATCGGCACGTTCTTGTAGGCTTCCTTGCAGCGCTGGCTGTAAACCAGGCTGGCGCGATCCGGACGTTTGCCCGCCAGGCCACCAGGGGTGTAGGCGTCATCGGAACGGATTTTCTTGTCGGCGGTGTAGCGGTTGATCATCGAGTCCATGTTGCCGGCCGCGACACCGAAAAACAGGTTCGGCTCGCCGAGCTTCATGAAGTCGTCTTTGGACTGCCAGTTTGGCTGGGCAATGATCCCGACGCGAAAGCCCTGGGACTCCAGCAGCCGGCCGATGATTGCCATGCCAAACGACGGGTGGTCAACGTACGCATCACCGGTGACGATGATGATGTCGCAGGAATCCCAGCCGAGCTGATCCATCTCCTCCCTGCTCATTGGCAGGAATGGCGCTGGTCCGAAACATTCGGCCCAGTACTTGGGATAGTCAAATAACGGCTTGGCTGTTTGCATGACGATGACCGGTGTTGAGATGAAAAATCGCGGGCGCGGAATATAGCACAAAATTTAACCAATTCCGACGGCTATGGTCGGAAATTGGTGTCGCCCCTATCGCGAGCAGGCTCGCTCCCACAGAGGAACGCATTCCAGGGTGGGAGCGAGCCTGCTCGCGAAGGGGCCAACTCAGACGACAAATAACTTACTCGTCGTCGTCGAAGTTATAGCTGCCCGGCGCGAGGTTTTCGAATCGGGTGTATTTACCGATGAAGGCCAGGCGGATAAAGCCGATCGGGCCGTTCCGCTGCTTACCGATGATGATCTCGGCGATGCCTTTATGCTCGGTCTCCGGGTGATACACCTCGTCCCGGTACACGAACATGATGACGTCGGCGTCCTGCTCGATCGCTCCGGATTCCCGCAAGTCGGAGTTCACTGGCCGCTTGTTCGGCCGCTGTTCGAGGGAACGGTTGAGCTGGGACAACGCCACTACCGGACAGTTGAACTCCTTGGCCAGGGCTTTCAGGGAACGGGAGATCTCGGAAATCTCGTTGGTCCGGTTGTCGCCGCTGGAACCCGGGATCTGCATCAGTTGCAGGTAGTCGATCATGATCAGAC
>NZ_JBFTLU010000618.1:0-2066 GCF_056396605.1 Pseudomonas sp. 05T35 | reverse complement strand
GTCTTCGATGACCGCTTCCAGTTGGCTTTTGCTGATCGGCTGACGCTGGAGTTTTTCCACCAGTACGGTCGCAGCGTTGACGAAGCCCGGGGCGCAATAGCTGCACTGGAAGGCGAACTCGTCGACGAAGCGTTGCTGAATCGGGGTCAGCTCGGTGACCTTGCCGCTTTCATCGCGGCTCGCATGGCCTTCGATGGTGCGGACTTTCTTGCCCTCGAAGTAATGCGCGCCGGTAATGCAGGTGCGTACTTCCTCGCTAGTGCCGTCGGGGTTGTCGACAATCACCACGCAGGCGTGACAAATGCCCTGGCCGCAGCCCAGGCGCGAGCCGGTGAGGTTTCGGTATTCGTGCAGATAATCGATCATCGGCAGATCATCAGGGACCTCGACGGGACCGACGGATTGACCGTTGAGGGTCATTTGAAGCGGACGGTTAGCCATTGAGGGCCTCCTTGATGCGCGCTGGAGTGATAGGCAGGTCACGGACCCGTTTGCCAATTGCATGGGCCACGGCGTTGGCGATGGCGCCCACCACCGGAATCATCACCACTTCGGCAATGCCCTTGGACGGGTCGCTCGGCGACAATGGCGGGAGGATTTCCGCGGTCTGCGTCCAGACCGCGACGTCCTTGGCGCGCGGCAAACGGTAACGGTTGAAGTTCCAGTCACCCTCCCCCGGTCCACCTTCGTACAGCGGCATCTCTTCCAGCAGCGCGTGGCCGATGCCCATGGCGATCCCGCCCTCGATCTGGCCCTTGACCAGTTCTGGCACCAACACCCGGCCACATTCAAGCCAGGAGTGATGGTTGAGGACCTTCACCTCGCCCGAGCCCTTGTTCACTTTCAGTTCAACCAGCGTCGCCACGGGGCTGTAATAGGTCACCGCCGCGTTGTTCAACTGGGTCGCCGGGTAGGCAATGTTCTGCCGATCCAGCAGGTGGAAACCGGCGCTGTTCATCTGCGCCTTGATCGCGTTCGGCGCACCGTCGCCATACTTCACGGCGAGTCCATCGAGCGGCAACCGCTCGCGCACGCCATTGATGCTGTACTCGGCCTCGGCCCAGCTCCAGCGGTTGAAACCGTGCACCGTCGCGCCAGTCACCAGACCACGCTCGTGGGCACGTTTGGCGAGCACCGCAAATGGTAGCGGTTCCATGCCGTTGGCGGTCAGTTTGCCGTCCACCCAATGGGCATCTTCGCGGCGCACTACATACGGGTTGGCCTGACCACCGAACGGCCCCTGACGCCAGATTTCGACGGCGGCCGGCCACAGGCCGTGATTGAACAACACTCGCGCCGCTTCACGGGTCGCATGGCTGAAGTAATAGGCAGAGTTGGTCGCCGATGATGCCGAGGCGATCTTGCCGACCCAGCGCGGGTTGCGCAGCATCGCATCCTGCTCGGCCTGGCTCATGAGGTAGGGGTTGCCGCTGCTGGTCAGCTGCAGCTCTTTCCATTCGGTTTCGCCGGTCTTCACTTCACTGGCCGGGTTGCCGAGGAAATCGGCGACCACCAAGGCCTGGGAAGTGGACATGCCGGTGCCAATCTCGATGCCGATATGGCGCAGCGTGATATGCCCGTCAGCGGTGAATTCGATACTGGCCATTGGTGCTTCGGAACCGGTGCCGAAGTCTTTCTGGCAAATGGCGAAGCCGATCCCGTACCAGTTGTCCGGGTCCTTGGCGTCCTCTTGTTTTTTCAACCCGTGACGGTTTTTCCAGAGCTCGTTGCCAGCCGCTTTTTCGAGAATTTCATGCAGGCGCAACGCACCGGCCGGCACCGCGCCCTGGGTGTTTTTCATCCCGGACAGCAGCACGTTTTTCTTGCGCAGGTCGATGGCATCAATGCCCAGACGATCGGCAATTTCGTCCACCATCATTTCGGTGGCGGCCATGCTTTGCAGGGTGCCGTAACCCCGCATGGAGCCGGCTTCAACACCACGCGAATGGTACGCGGTCACTTGCAGGTCGTTCTGCGGCATGTAGTAAATCGACTGTGCGGCTGTCGCACCGACCGCCGCCACCGAAGGGCTGTAGTTGATCCGCCCACCACCGTCGACGCTCATG
>NZ_JBFTLU010000617.1:0-2068 GCF_056396605.1 Pseudomonas sp. 05T35 | reverse complement strand
GTCGATAGCAACATCTGAACGCTATGACCGAGCTGATTGGCAATAAATGCAGGGTTCATACCCGCCATGAGGCACATGGTAGCGTATGTGTGCCGGCAGTTGTATTGCCGGCGGGCGCGAAGCTTCAAATGGGTGATGGAGAAACAGCCTTTCGATGCCAAGCGCTGTTTCGCCTGACGGGCGAGTTAAGGTGATGACCGCCCAGCGAAAAGGGGGGGCTGGTGTGAGCCATAAAATTTGATTGGCGGCCGGCTGTCACCGCCTGAGGGTGTTACAACCGGATCGTCTGCCAAGTGAGTCCGTCGGAACTGGATGTGTTGTGCACCAGCCAAAGTTCGGTGACACGTTGTGGGCGCATTGGCGGCACCAAGGTTTCTCTGGGGGAGTTGACTGCCAGGGCGGTGCAGGCTGTCTTACTACCGCTTGATCCGCGTGGGGGGCAGGCACGACTCGGTCGTAGCCGGTGGAGAGGATACGGGTTCGACGGGTTCAACCGATCCGGTTGAGTTAAAGGGCAAACCTTGCAGTTGAATCCTGCTGGCGCGGTGGCTTTTAGCCTTGACTTAAGACCGGCAAATCGGCTTCAAGCTTTTTCGATCCGTCCAGCACGTCGATTTGGCAAAACATCGCAGCGGCGGGGACGACCGTGGGGACCAGAACTCTGGGCCCCGCGGTGGCAGATCAACTAGCCAACTCTAATAACCGGCCCGTCAGTTGCACCCGTAGTTACCGGAGAAGTAGATTTGAAGGTGAGCGAGACATCGCTCACGGTAAAGGTTTCATTTTTGCGCCCAGTGTTCGCCATGGTGGCCCACCGGATTCGAGAGTATCCAGAAGTGGTGGCTGTGCCTGAGCTGTGGTCCCCGTTATCAATCGGGCCACAAGTGAATACCATGGACTGATGCCCATCTGCCTGATTGACGTTCCACCACCGCACATTCGCGAGCGTGTTGTCGTCCTCTTTTACGTCATTGACTTGGATAGTGAACGTCGCCGATTTGAGGTCAAGGCCCGAGGTGTTGCGCAAAACTGGAACGACTTTTGTGGATAGGTCCGTGAGGGGGGGGTAATACTCCTGGCTGTTCAGATTGAGCGTCACTGGGCTGGGCAGATCCAAGGTGATCAGGATGCCATTCTGGTTGAAGAGGGTGTAGGTTTGAACTTGCCCTAGGGTGTCGTTCGAGATTTTTCCCTTGAGTGCTTCAGACATTTTAATTTCCTTTTTTTATCTGCGCTGAAATTCTAGAAAAGAATTTCTCCTTGTTACGCGATCCCAACCTTGGAAACGCGCTGGGCAATTCTTGATGGGAGAACTCACTCTGTCAAATGTTTGAAAGCCTATTCGTCAATTTTTTATTTATGGCTAAAGGGAGGATGATTTGAATGACGTTTTCTTGATCCTAAGTGCCTGATCTGAAACTAAAAGTGAAGAAGTTCGGGGCTTCGCCAATGGTGATGGTTACCTACAAATACAAAAAACGAGGACATAGCTTCGCATGAAGATTAGAAGTAAAACTCTCTGGCATCAACGGTAGCGTATTTACCTTCACATTGGAGTCGCGGGCAGAAAACGAAGGCCTCAGGCCTGTCCGCTGCCGGCCAAGCCAAGCCGGTTAGCAAGAGCGGATTTCAGAAGCTATAGGCATCCGAAGTATATTAAATAAGTGTTATATATTGCTATTGGCTATAAGCGGGTTGATTCTAAAGTGTGCGGTAGATTTGGATGCTGAGAGCTGGATGCGAGCATGAATGCATAAGCAATCAATGGTTTGATTTCCGCGGAGGGCGCGCTAGGAAGCGCAATTAAAGCTATGGGTGATTTTTGATTGGGCGGTGAGTTGGGCGTTAAGAGGTTCTGAAGCAAGCGTGGAAAAATCGCTCGGTAGTAGTGTGACTGCTTCGGCCGATTTCATTTGTACCAAGTGGGGGTTGGATCGACTGTTAAATAAAACTTCAGTGGAGCGTTGACCATCTGGAGGAGTTATTTTTTTTCCAGGTTGTTCCGACATCGTCACGCTTGTCGAGAATCCGGCCACCTTTATGTCTAGATTGAAGTTACTCCCTACCC
>NZ_JBFTLU010000616.1:0-3631 GCF_056396605.1 Pseudomonas sp. 05T35 | reverse complement strand
CTCTGACCCAGGCCGGCGCAGACATTGGCATGCTGGCTGCCACGGTGGAGCATCCGATCCTGCTGACCCAGAATCTCCCTGACAACTCCGATAACCCCTACAACAGCCCGATTCGCCGGGTAAATCCCAACAGCATGCAGGGCACCCAGCCCAGCGCGCCGGTCATTCGCGGGCCGAATACCGTGCCGGTTCCCCGTCCTCCGACCCTGGAAAACGGCGGGATCGGCAATGGCTATCCGCGCAGCGGGACTGCGCCGGGTACAGTCAAACCGTATAGTGCGCCCAAGCCAGCCCCCCGAGATTCGGACACCAGCAGTTATTGAGTGGTAGTGACCGTAACGCAGGCGCCATCCTTCCGGGCAGAACGGTGTTCGTGGATGGTTTTTTCCAGGCGCAAGGCGTCGGCATGGTCTTCGTAAAAGTCGCGAATCAACGCAAAGCGCCGGTAGCCGCTACGTTCATACAGCGCAATCGCTATCGGGTTGTCGGTACGCACCTCCAGTCGCAGACAGGTGCAGTCGCGTTCCCGCGCACAAGTCTCGATTCGCTCCAGCAGTTGTTTGCCCAGGCCAGCACCTCGGGCTTGAACCGAGATGGCAATCGAGTACAGCCGCGCCTGCGAGGTACCGCGGTGAAACAGCACCAGGGCGTAGCCGAGCAATTGATCCGCACACTCGGCGACGATCAACTGCCCGTGGGCACGCTTGATCATCCACTGGAAATTACGGCTGTTGAGCCGGTCGGTGGTGAAACATTGCTGCTCAAGTTCCAGGAGTGCTGCCAGATCATTCGGTACTGCAAGGCGAAAGACAAGATTCATATGACCACCGTAAAAGTTGCGTAACAAAACGGGACTTTCGAAAAAGTTCGTGCTTAATAGGAAAGGTCTTGTTCTCCAACGGATCAATCACTATGTCAGCACTACAAGGTCATTGGCGTGAAGTATCGGAGCAACGTTTACCGACAGCAATAACCAAAGCAACTTATTTATCGGAAGCTGCCAGAGCGTCCAGTCAGTTGGTTATTATTGTCGAACGCAAGGAAGACTGGGCGTCTTACTTTCCCAGTGAAGACATCGTCAGTGCCCAGGAGTATCTCGAGCAAACCCGTGGCAGCGAGCAGGGCAAGCGGGTACAGGTGATCAACCTGTGCCGCAGCTACAAGTATCTGGGACACGGCTACTACTGCTCATTGCTGGCCGAAGCCCGCGGGCACAAGGTAATTCCTTCGGTGCGAACTATCAGTGAACTGACGCGTAAGTCCCTGTATGGCCTGTCTCTGGACGATTTGGATAAAACCTTGGACAAGGCGCTCAATAATCACCTTTACAGCGACACTGAAGGATTTACTCTGACGCTGTATTTCGGTAAGACCAATATCGAACCATTACAGGATTTGGCGCGTCAGTTGTTTGAAGTGTTCCCTTGTCCGATCGTGCTGGTAGAGTTTCGCCGACGTAACGGCTGGCACATTGAAGGCGTCAAGTCTGGTGCGTTACATAAGTTGCGAGAAGATCAGGAGGATCACTTCGCTAACGCTCTGGACAACTTCAGTCGCAAGATCTGGCGCCTGCCGCGTTCACGCCGACTGGCCCGTTATGACCTGGCTATCCTCCACGATCCGCAGGAAGCGCTGCCGCCATCCAATGCCAGGGCGTTGGAGAATTTCGTCCGGGTGGGCAAGGGCCTGGGCATCGATGTCGAGTTGATCGAACGCAAGGACTACGCGCGTATCGCCGAATATGACGGGTTGCTGATCCGCGAGACCACCAGCGTCGATAACCATACCTACCGGTTTGCGAAAAAGGCCGAAAGTGAAGGCTTGGTGGTGATGGACGACCCGGCGTCAATTCTGCGCTGTACCAACAAGGTCTACCTGACGGACTTGCTCAGGAGTTCTTCTATACCGAGTATGACTGGCGTATTGGCGTGCTCAACCGCAAACCGATCTTCGCCTGCCAGTACTTCATGTCCAAAGGCCATTGGCAGATTTACAACCACAAAGCCAAGGGCCAGGATATCAACGGCGAGTGCCGTACCCTGGCGGTTCATGAGGCGCCCAAGGCCGTGGTGGACCTTGCAGTGAAAACCGCCAACCTCATCGGCGACGGGCTGTACGGTGTCGACCTCAAGCAGTCCGGCGACAAAGTGGTGGTGATCGAGGTCAACGATAACCCGAACATCGATGCCGGTATCGAAGACGCCTATTTGCAGGACGATCTGTATTCACTGGTGCTCGAGGAGTTCGTCCGCAGACTCGAACTCAAGCGTCGCGGGCAAGCCTGGTGAGCTATTGCGTACGCCAACAATGTCCTTAAGCTACGCTCCCCTGAATCAGCGCGACGTCATCCGCGCATGGCTTTCAAGTAATCAGCAGGAATACCGCATGGACAGGGAACAGGCGATTGCCGCGGTCGTCTACCGCGGCGATAGCGTTGAAAACACCCACATCGCGCATGTCGCGGTCGTCGATGCTCAGGGCCGCTTGCTCAGCGGCTTTGGTGACTCATCGCGCATGACGCTGGCACGGTCCGCCGCCAAACCTGCCCAAGCGTTGGCGGTCATGGAAACTGGTGCACTCGAACAATTTGGTCTGGACGATGCTGACCTGGCCTTGATGTGCGGTTCCCATAGCAGCGAAGCACGACATATCCAGCGAGCGCTGGGCATGCTGGCCAAGGTCGGCACCGGTGAAGCAGACATGCGCTGCGGCGGCCATCCACCCATCTCGGATGAGGTTTATCGGGCCTGGATCAAAAGCGATTTTGTACCCGGTCCGGTGTGCAGCAATTGCTCAGGTAAACACGCTGGAATGTTGGCGGCCGCCAAAGCGCTGGGGGCAACGCTGGAGGGGTATCACCTTCCAGCTCATCCGCTTCAGCAGCGGGTGATGCAGACGGTGGCTGAGGTTTGCGAGGTTTCAGGTGCCGCCATTCAGTGGGCGACCGATGGCTGCAACCTGCCCACGCCGGCTTTTGCACTGGATCGGCTGGCGTTGCTCTTTGCMAAAATAGCCAATGCTGCCGATACCGACGAAAGTACCCGGTCTCCACGTGAAGCTGAATTGGCGCGGATTTACCGAGCCATGACCACATACCCTGAGCTGGTCGCCGGGGAGGGCCGTTTCTGTACGGCGCTGATGAAGGCCTTCAACGGTCAACTGGTGGGCAAGGTCGGCGCCGACGCGAGCTATGCAATGGGTGTGCGTGGTGTTGCCGGCCAGCAGGCGCGGGGTATTGCGGTAAAAGTCGAGGACGGAAATCAGGCCGTCCTCTATGCGGTGGTCTGTGAAGTATTGACGCAACTGAACATCGGTACGGCCGCGCAACGTGCCCAACTCAGTGCCTGGCATCACCCGCCAATGCTCAACACGGTGAAGGTGAGGACCGGACGTATCGAGCTGACGTTTTCACTGGAGCCCGTTTAGCGCTCAACTATCGCATTCGACAGAAAACTGGCCATTGACTTGCCTTTCGCGCGCAGCTAATTTCGAGCCATGACTTTCACCGTATCGCACCGCCAGCCAAGCATTATTACCGCCATTCCTTATTTGGCGGGCTAGCTGACGACTGCACCCAACCCGCCCTAGAGGCGGGTTTTCATTTTCTGTCTCCGGGGCCGTGAACAAAGCC
>NZ_JBFTLU010000615.1:0-2071 GCF_056396605.1 Pseudomonas sp. 05T35 | reverse complement strand
TTCGTATCCAGATTGGGTTTGGATGATCTCGAAAGCTGGCTTGTCAGTACGCTCAATAGACTGAACGAGAGGGTGGGGGAACAGAAACCGCAGAATGCAAAAAGGCCCCATAAATGGGGCCTTTAAGTTCAAATTTGGCGGTGAAGGAGAGATTCGAAACTACCCGTGAGCGATTTTCGGAACCTCCCCCCCGGTTTACAAGGGCTGCAGCCTGGTGGTGCGCGTAGAATCTGTCCCAGCGTGGTCCCAGAGGTTAAATGCACCAGGTTGCAGAACACGGCGGCAACAGGAGTTTTCCGCGTTTTATGTTGAGCCATGGGAAAAAGGTAATTTTGGTAATGAGCTGTCGAAAACCGGGCAAAAGCCAATAGAATCGGATAGTTGATATAGTTTTATAGAGGTAATAATAAGGTAAGTAAATGGTTATAAAATTACTTTCAGTGCAAGTAATGCCAATCCGCTACCAAACCCAGTAAAATGGGACCTTGAACAAAACATTACCCCTCCCCTTACCTTAAATTACCCTCTGAGGTAATGGGCGAAAGCCACGATCTATAAGGGCTCCAGCCCGTTTTGATCCCTCGCTTACTAAAATTACCCTTTTCCCGCCCCACGTCTGAAAAATGACTGTGCGCCATCTATTTTTGTGTTTTTTTCGCGCCCTCTAAATCGGCACTAACAGCCAAGAAACTCGTGGTGATGCTGTGCAATGCCGCAGAACACCGGAGAGCCGCACGGGCTGGGCCTCACAGCTGTTTTTCTATTGAGCTGGGCAGTGACTAATTCGCACCTGGCGCGAACGGTTCCGAAAACGAAAACTCCGTCTGCAGCTGATTTTAGCAAGCGTAGCCCTTGTAGACCGGGTGTCTCACTCCCCAGACCAATTTGCCGCCGTCCCATAACGCAGTGCAAGGCCGTTGCACTTCTTCGCAAAACCTTGCACTCCGTGCAATTGCGAAACAACCCACAGACCCCGCAGCGGGCCTGGGCGGAGCCACCGTTTGCACCCCACTCCACCTTTGCACAAAAAAGGGACGTGAAGCCCGTCGGCGGGAGGGGGATAAGTGCTTTTTCATCTATTTTTTGTCTTGGCAGGTTTTTTTGCCGGCACGGCTATATTTGTGTGCGTCACTTGACGCACCCCGACTGAAATCCCTCTCGCCTATAGACTCCGGGCATAACTAAGCAAGCTAACCACTTCAATCGCCAATTAATATTGCGAAAGCTTGGGTAACTACAGACTCATGGAGCGATTTGGAATAAACCCTTAATGAACGTACCGGTAGCGCGCAATCACTATATCGTTGATTTATATCGGTAACGCGTAAGATTGGGTGGGAGTTGGCTTCTGTGGCAGTTACTTCAGCAGCCAGCTATGCAACCACTGTGCGGGTCGAGGTTTTTTGGAAAGCCACAAATGGACGCAAGGCCGGCTTTACTTCTGACCGAATGGATCTATCGTAAATACGTAGTCGGCTGATTATTTTACGAAACAATAGAATTGCTAGTGATTTCTATTTAGGTGGTACATGCAGCTCTAGGGCATGTATTACCGCAAAGGTAAGTATATATCAGATAGCAAAGGTGGATAACATGAAGAAAAAACAACAAGGGCTTGCCGCTGTCGAGCTCTCACTCGTGTTACCAGTTCTTTTTCTAATAATATTCGTCATTATTGAATTTAGCATTGCCCTTTATGATAAAGCCATAATAACGAATGCCAGCCGAGAAGCAGCAAGAGCGGGCATAGTATTAAAGACCCCCAAACTCACCACCGCTCAAATTCAGAATGTTGCTAATAACTATCTGGGCGCTAATTTGATAACGTTTGGATCAGCCGTCACCCCGGTGGTAACTGTTCCCTCGGGAGCTGGAGGACTTTTCGGCACGCCGCTAACTGTTCAAGTCTCATACCAATACTCCACTATGGTTCTGGGCGGCATTCTCCACGTAGTCAATAACCCGATTAACTTATCGGCGACAACAGTGATGCTAAATGAGTGATTTCAACTTAGGATGCTCGCCATGTGTACAGCGGTTAAAATAAAAGCATTGCCACACCCCCATATGG
>NZ_JBFTLU010000614.1:0-2074 GCF_056396605.1 Pseudomonas sp. 05T35 | reverse complement strand
CCTGCGCCAATGGTGGAGCCGGTTGAGCCACCCAACTGATGACCAACGACCGAACCACCCGCCGACCCGAGCCCACCGCCGATCGCTGCGTTGGTTTTGTTGCCCCTCGGCGCAGCGACAGCGCTGCCTGCAGCTCCTCCTACACCCGCGCCGATCGCTGCACCGGTGCTTCCGCCCATTTGCTGACCAACTATGTTGCCCAGTGCGCCGCCAAGGCCTCCGCCAACGGCTGCGGTGCCATCTCCAGCGGCCATTGCTCCTTGTGTGATCAGGGCACCAAGAGCAAGGGTAAGCAGTGTGATTCGCATGCTGTGCACCTCAATAAGTAGTTTTTGTGTTCAGACTGCTATTTTGACTATTGAGCATTTCGAAACGTGCGTTGTTGCTTCCGGTCGCCAAGCTGCTCTCGTCAGTGCATTGATGATAGAGAGAGCACTAGAACTGTAGAGGGCGCGGTAAAGCCAAAGTTCGACTGCGATAGTGGCACGTTGTCGAGAGTTTACACAGGAGCAAAAAAACAGCCCGTACGCGGTGAGCTCTTTAGTGCGGGTTACTCGACTAACAACCAACAGAGGGATGCCGCAATGACTGAGCGCCATATGATCCACTCGGAAACGCTTTCGAACGGACGCAAGATCGAGGTCAAGGCCAAGATTCTCAGGGACGGCTCGTTGCAGATGTTCATCGGTGTTTACCAGCCTGACGGTACGGTCCTTTTTGAGGACCACGACCCAAAACCGCATCTGCTGGACATGGAAGACGCTCTGGACTGGGGGATCGAAATCGCGCGACGCACGGGTAACGCCCCTGAAGYCAGTCAGGCTTGATAATCACCGGACCTGTTTTTTGCTGTACCACCGCTCACTAATGAATCATTAATCTGCTTGATGGTCGTATCTATGGGTGAACGCTCTGCGAACTAAACTGGCGGGTAGCGACACTCCTTCTCCGTAGTACTGACCCTTGCTTTTAGGATGTTCATATGAAGCGCACAGCGATAATGATCCTGGCCATTTCAAGCTCTCTCCTGCTGGGAGGCTGCTGGCCTTACTGGGAAGATGGAGACGGGTACGGTCGAGATCACGACCGTGGTCGAGAGTATCACCGTCGTTATGATCGCCACGATGACCGCGGATACGAGCGTCGTGACAATGATCAGGGCGAAGGTCGTTACCACAAACGTGATCATGACGACAGAGACGACTGACGCTTGAGGCCTGGTCGAAACGAGGAAAGGTCATGCAGATTCTGACAGCAAGGATGGTACGGCCCGTCAGCCAATGGCTGATGGCGGCGGGTATCGGCCTGATCGCGATGATGACCAATGTGCAGGCTCAAACCTCACCTCAAGCCACTCAAGAAATAAAGAGCCTGCTGGATTTTGTCGAGCACAGTGAGTGTCGGTTCGTGCGTAACGGAAGCGAATATCCGGGCTCCCAGGCTCGGGCGCATCTGGAGAAAAAGCTGAACTATCTCGAAGGCAAGAACATGATCGGCAGTACAGAAGACTTCATCGATCTGGCAGCCACTAAAAGCAGCATGAGTGGCATCCTCTATGAAGTGCGATGTCCATCAGGTGTACAACCTGCAAGCCTCTGGCTGAAGACCGAGCTACAGAGGCTGCGCCAAGTTCATTGAGTCGGTTTGAAATCGAGAAAGCCCAGTATGATGCTGGGCTTTCTCGTATCCGGGCGTCGTACGGGTGGATTGGATCGGTCGATCTGTCACTTCGAGGCTATTCTGTGATTTCAAGCCAAGGGCACAGTGACGCATGGGGCGACCAGAGTGAATAAATCCCGACTTTCGATGTAGAAACAGTAGTGCGCGTTGCTCCGATGAGAGGTCCCTTCCTGGTCTGAAGGTTCTTATGACGCCCCACACGCAGCCAGGGAGGGTGGGTCGTGGTGGCATTGGAAAAGTGGCGATTATGGACACGAGAGTCAGACTGGCGAGCGGCGAAGAGGCAGAAGACTTTTTCGTGCAAACACTGGAGCAGGCTGTCGATGCCGTGGTGGTCATTGATGACCAGAACAACGTGGTGTTTTTCAATGCGGCTGCCGAACAGTTTTGGGGG
>NZ_JBFTLU010000613.1:0-2076 GCF_056396605.1 Pseudomonas sp. 05T35 | reverse complement strand
GCCAGGGACTTACGAGGACGGCGATGGACTGCGTCTAGTCGTAAAGGCGAGCGGTAAGAAGTCCTGGGTCTTGCGGTTTCAGTTGGCGGGAAAACGCCGTGAAATGGGATTGGGTGGATTCCCAGACGTCAAGCTGAAGGATGCACGTTCTGAGGCGGTTACTCAACGACAGCTCCTTCAAAAGAAGATAGACCCTCTCGCAGAGCGCGAGGCCACACGCGTGGCTGCGGCCAAAGCAGTGCTCGCCGAACAAGCCAAAGCCATCACCTTCAAATCCGTTGCTCTGGACTATATAGCGGCTCATCGTTCCGGCTGGAAAAACGCGAAGCACGCCCAGCAGTGGGAAAATACGTTAACGACCTATGCCTACCCCGTACTCGAAAACTTAAACGCCAAGGACGTGACGACGGAGCACGTGCTGAAAGTGCTCACCCCCATATGGCAGTTAAAGCCAGAAACTGCGTCCCGTGTTCGCAACCGAATGGAAATGGTGCTGGATGCCGCAAAAGTTCGAGGGTTGCGTGAAGGGGAAAATCCCGCCCGGTGGCGTGGACACCTCGACAAACTGTTACCTGCACGCTCGAAGGTGAAAAGCGTGGTCCATCACCCTGCTCTGCCTTGGGTTGAGATGCCAGCCTTTATGAAGGAAATCGCCAAGCACAATGACCTCAGTTACAAAGCCATGCAATTGACCATTTTGACTGCGTGCAGAACCAGTGAGGTACTCGGAGCGACTTGGGATGAGCTAGATTTGGAAAAGAAGGTTTGGAAAATACCACCCCATCGGATGAAGGCTGCAAAGGAGCACCGCGTCCCTCTGAGTCAAGCAGCCTTGGATCTGATCAATGGATTAGGACGGTTAAAGGGAAATGCTCATTTGTTTCCAGGAGCAAGGGAAGGGAAGCCTCTGTCCAATATGTCGATGCTGATGTCGCTTCGCCGCATGAATCGTACTGACTTGACCATGCACGGTTTTCGCTCCACGTTCCGTGATTGGGCAGCGGAATCGACTCAATATCCGAGAGAGGTTTGTGAGCTGGCGTTGGCACATTCGCGCCAAGACAAGGTGGAAGCCGCGTATTTTCGTGGTGATCTGTTTGAGAAACGTCAGGCCATGATGTCGGATTGGGCGGTATTCGTGACTCAGCCTTCTGGTAAGTAAATTGCTCCAAGCCCTCTCCTGCATCGATAAACGATGCAGGAGAGGTGGATTCTATTTCGTGCCCGAGATGCATTAGTTGTCTGGAATCAACTTTCTAAGGCGCCGAAGTTCAGGTGATCCCCCGAAATGGGTCTCCAAGAGCTCAATGTCACTTATATTGAGCTCATTGGGTTTGAACTGCTTCAGCRCTCCACTGCCAGTCAGTCGGTTGCAATAAGCGGCAATGCGCCCTTTGATGGTGTTGGTCTTGGCTTCGGTAAACGCGGTCATCAGACTCTGCGCCATCTCTGACCGATTGTCCGTATCCCCCAACACCTCCGAAATGGCCTCATGGTCATCGAAAAGCACAGCTGCCGTCTCATCAATGGAGGGCATCACCACGATTCGCGGGACTACCTCGAGGAAAAATTTAGAGCCGAGGATGCGTGCGCGCGACACCGCCTGTTTCCACAACCGACTTCTATGCGCATCGCCAATGTCTTGACCCGTTATTAAGGATGTCAGCAAAGCTGTTCCTGAGTCAGGCTGCGTTTCGAGCCAAGTACGCAAGGCAAGGTCAGGTTCGGCCTCCGTACCGATAGGTCCTTTGGCAAGGATCTTCATGCTCGTATCCGTCCTGGCCTGGTCAATCATAATTTTTGTAATATTTGACCAGGCCGACTGCAGAGCAGAAATGTGATCCTGGTTGCTCCAATCTATTGGGGTCAACAAATTTGCAGCCTGATCGGCCGAAAGGACAGCGCGTTCGCTGGTAAAGATGTCCAGGGCGTGTTGGGGGGCTGCCGCCCATATGGAACAGGCCGCTTCTATCAGTTTCGAATAATTTTCAGCTGGTACCAGTTCACGCTCAAGCATGTCAGCCATTGAGCGCAAGATTCCCTTTGTCGATGCAGCAGCCTGAGTGAGCGCAAATG
>NZ_JBFTLU010000612.1:0-2081 GCF_056396605.1 Pseudomonas sp. 05T35 | reverse complement strand
TGCTGCGTCACTCCAGATAGAGACACATGCACTGTCGATGAACAGTGTGCTGCCGATGAGATGGGCCTATCAACCCGCGATGAAGGAGGGCCTTATCAGGTGACTGGCGCACGGTGGCTGGAGTTCATGGTGCGGCGGGTTTATTTGTGGTTTCGGGTTGCCAGGTTTTTTACTACAGGGACGCTTTATGGCAAGTTGCACGCCTCAGCAGAGGATGGAACCGGATGGCAAATCCCTATCAAGCGCTATTCAACGCCCCCGGCAGCCGCGCCTTCGTGCTGGCAGGGATGGTTGCGCGCATGCCGATCTCGATGACCGGTATCGGGCTGATCACCATGCTCTCGCAGTTGCAGGGCGGTTACGCGTTGGCCGGGTCAGTGGCGGCGACCTTTGCCTTGGCCACGGCGTTTTGCGCGCCGCAGGTGTCGCGCATGGTCGACCGTTTTGGTCAGGGCCGGGTGCTGCCGGTGTCAGCCTTGGTCGGTGGTGGCGGGTTGTTGCTGCTGTTGCTCTGTACACGATTGCAAGCGCCGAACTGGACGCTGTTTGTGTTCGCCGCGCTGGCCGGTTGCATGCCGAACATGTCGGCGATGGTCCGGGCGCGCTGGACGGAGCTGTATCGTGGTAAACCGCAGTTGCAAACCGCCTATGCGCTGGAGTCGGTGCTGGATGAGGTGTGTTTTATCGTCGGGCCGCCACTTTCGGTGGGGCTGTGCGTGGTGGTGTTTCCCGAGGCCGGGCCGTTGGTGGCGTTGCTGATGTTGGCGATTGGGGTGAGCGCGTTTGTGTTGCAACGCAGCACTGAGCCGCCGGTGCATCCGCATGACGCCGATCAACCGGGCTCGGTCGTTGGTTCGGCGGATGTACGCCTGTTGATGCTGTTGATGGGGGCCATGGGCACCATCGTCGGGGTGGTGGACGTGGTCAGCGTGGCCTTCGCCCAGCAGCAAGGCCAGCCGGCAGCCGCAAGCATCGTGCTGTCGGTGTATGCCATTGGCTCGTGCCTGGCCGGGTTGGCGTTCGGCGCGTTGAAACCCAATGCACCGTTGCCGCGTTTGTTTTTGTACGGCGGAGTGGCGACGRCACTGACCACGCTGCCGTTGTTATTGGCGGGGAACATTCTCGGGTTGTCGCTGGCAGTGTTTGTTGCCGGGCTGTTTTTCGCACCGACGCTGATTGTCGCCATGGGCTTGGTGGAGCGCATCGTGCCGCCGGCCAAACTCACGGAAGGCCTGACCTGGCTGATCACCGGTCTGAGCATCGGCGTGGCGATCGGCGCAGCCGGTTCCGGCTGGCTGGTGGATGCCTTCGGCGCGCGCAGCGGGTTCTGGTTGTCGATTACCGCGGGGGCGGTGGTGCTGGGCTCGGCCATCCAGAGTTATCGCCGGCTCAGGTGAGCGTTAGCGCCCGCTGACTCAGGTCCACAACCTGGCGCTCCCACAGGTACGGCGACTAATTTGTGTTGGGCGTCATCCGTTCCCCTTGCAGATAACTTGAGTGAGGGGAGATGCGGTGACCCAATTGACACTGCTGTGCCTGCCCTATTCGGGCGCCAGCGCCATGGTCTACAGCCGCTGGCGGCGCAAGCTGCCGGAATGGCTGCAGGTCAAGCCGGTGGAGCTGCCGGGGCGGGGTGCGCGTTTTGACGAGCCCTTGCAGACCGACATGCGCGAACTGGCGATGCAACTGGCCCGGGAACAACGTTCGTCCTTGAATACGCCTTATGCCTTGTTCGGCCATAGCCTCGGGGCGTTGCTGGCGTGTGAAATGGCCCACGCTTTTCGGGCACTGGGCGCGCCGGAACCGGTGGCGCTGTTCGCGTCCGGAACGGCTGCACCGACAATGCGTTCGGACTATGACCGGGGCTTTTCCGAACCCAGGACCGACGCCCAACTGATCGAGCAATTGCGCGCCCTCGGCGGCACCAGCGAAGAAGTGCTGGGCAACGCAGAGCTGATGAGCCTGACGCTGCCGATCCTGCGCGCGGACTTTTTGCTGTGCGGGCGTTTTCAGCCCCAGGAACGACCGCCGCTCAAGTGCCCGGTGCACGTGTTCGGTGGCAAGGCCGACCGGGCCAGTAC
>NZ_JBFTLU010000611.1:0-4222 GCF_056396605.1 Pseudomonas sp. 05T35 | reverse complement strand
GTCGTGAAGTTTGTAGCCGGCCAGGCTCGCCAGTTCGAGAAACGGTGCACCGGGGTCCAGCAGCAAGTTCAGCCGTTCGCGAGGCAGGAGTTGCCCCCGTTTGTCGAATTTCGGTTTCGCTTCGGCAGCCTTGCTCAGCAGGTTGCGTTCCAACTGGCGGATCTGCTCGATGCTGCTCAATAGCGCCTCGCGGTTCTGGGCAAACTGCGGGCTGTGGATGTCGAGTTGCGACTCAATCTGCGGCATGGTTCAGTCCTCGCCCTTGAGCACGTCGGGTAAGTCCGCGCGGTGAAAACCATTGAACGACTCACTGTGCTGCGCCTTGTGCAGTGGCCAGGCGCGACCGCCGAGGCTCGCCGCACCGTCGATTCGCAGTGTGCTGCCACTGATAAAGGCCGCCGCCGGGCTCAGCAGGAAAACAATCGCCGCGCTGACTTCCGACTCGCTGCCGATCCGCTTGAGCGGCACGTGTTCGCGCAGGGTCGGGATCAGCGCCTTGAACGCACCTTCGTAGGTGTCCATGCCGCTGGAGGCAATCCAGCCGGGCGCCACCGCGTTGACCCGCACCCCGGCGTAACCCCATTCGACCGCAGCGGTCTTGGTGACGTTGTCCATGCCCGAACGTGCCGCGCCCGAATGGCCCATGCCGGGCATGCCGCCCCACATGTCAGCGAGCATGTTGACGATGCTGCCACCGTGCTTGCACATCGACTGATTGAACACCTCGCGGGCCATCAGGAACCCGCCCACCAGATTGGTCCGCAGCACGGTTTCGAAACCTTTCTGATTGATCGAGGCCAAGGGCGCCGGGTATTGACCGCCAGCATTGTTGACCAGGCCGTGAATCGGCCCGTGATCCTTGATCAGTTGCCCGACCAGTTGCGTGACCGCGTCCTCGTCGCGGATATCGCAGGCCTGCCAATCGGCCTTGCCGCCGTCCTCGAAGATTTCCGTCGCGACCTTTTGCAGTTTCTCGGGTTTTCGCCCGACCAACAGCACATGCGCGCCGAGGGCCGCCAGTTCGTGGGCGGTACAACGGCCGATGCCACTGCCGCCGCCAGTGACAATGATCGTCTGGCCGGCAAACAGCTCGGGTTTGAATATCGAATCAAAGGCCACGGCAACCATCCTCTACTTGACTTGGTCAGCGATGCCTTGCGGCACCGGGATCTGGATTTCCAATAGTTGCTGGGCGAACGCCTTACCTTGCGGGTCGATCCGCAGGCTGGCCACGCCACCGCCACCGAGGGCGTTTTCCAGGAGAAAATTCAGGCTGTGAGTGCCGGGCAAATACCAGCGCTCGACACGTCCGTGGATCGGGTCAAGCACGTGACTCATCCAGTCGACGATCACTGCAGGCGTCAACGCTTCGGCGATCCACGGCAGGTATTCGGGGGCACGGGCCATGACGCCGATATTGCTGTGATTACCCTTGTCGCCGGAGCGCGCCACGGCGAGTTTCACCAGCGCCACACTGGCATCGGCTCGCCCATGGGGTTTGGGCGGATCAAAGGGCACCGGCAGGTCGGCAACGTCGAGGTGATCGAGGGCGGGCAGGGCGCAGGGATGACGCTGGCCCTGCAGGTCGATTTCCAGTGCACAGGTATTTTTATCGATCAGGAACGAGAACAGACGGATCAATGGGTACACGGTTGGCCGGCCGCCGACGATTCCGGTCAACCCCGGCGCCATTCCGGTGGCGGCTTGAGCGATCTCTCGGGAAAACAGGATCAGCGCTTGTTTGTCCGGGTGCCGTACCGCCAGTTTGATCACCACTTCGCGGCTGTCCTGGCGCTGGCCATGTGGACCATAAGTTGCTTCACTGCCGAGTAGCTCAATGTTCACTTCGCTGTAGGGCGCCCAGCCGCGTTGGCTGAACATCGTCGGCGCTGACTTCGACGATGGGGAAACCGATGTGTTCGTAGTCGGGCACCTCTTGCCAATCGGTGAAGTTGCCGCCGGTGCACTGCGCGCCGCATTCGATGATGTGCCCGGCCAGCGCGGCCTGGGCCAGTTTGTCGTAGTCCTGCCACGACCAGCCGAACTCATGCACCAATGCCGCGCTGACCACGGCGCTGTCGACCACTCTGCCTGTGATAACGATGTCCGCACCCAGGCGTAGTGCCTCGACGATGCCGGGGGCGCCGAGGTAGGCGTTGGTCGACACGCACATCGGCGGTAGGGGCGCGCCGCTGAACATTTCCTTTACGTCGCAGGCTGCCAGTTGCTTGAACTGCGGCTGCAGGTCATCACCGAGCAGCACGGCGATTTTCAGTGGCACACCGGCGCTATCGCAAGCCGCTTGCAGCGCCGCTGCGCAGGCCAGCGGATTGATTCCGCCGGCGTTACTGATCACGCGGATGTTCTTTTCCAGGAGTTTCTTGAGGAGCGGGCTGAGGACCTCGACGAAGTCGGTCGCGTAACCGGCGTGGGGGGCTTTCATCCGTGCGCCGGCCATCAGCGACAGGGTGATTTCTGCCAGATAGTCGAACACCAGATAGTCCAGCCGGGCACCTTCAACCAACTGCGCGGCGGCGGTCGAGGTGTCACCCCAGAAGGCACTGGCGCAGCCGATACGAACGGTTTTGTTCATTGCAAGCCTCCGACAGAAGTGACTCGAGACTACCAAGCAAGCGCTTGGTTTGTAAATGCTGGTTACATCTTCTTCCCAAGCGCTTGCTTGGTMGTCCCGGTCAGCTTAAATTGCCCGCGCAAACCCATTGCATTCGTGGTGTGATCGCACAATTGATTGAGCGACTGTAGGAGAGAACGGGTGGACGAGCAAAAAGCCCTGCTGGTAATGCGCGAGTTGGTCGACAACGGGCAACTGACCGATCCCGACAGCGCTCGCGGCAAACTGCTGCAAATGGCCGCTCACCTGTTTCGCAACAAGGGCTACGAGCGCACTACGGTGCGTGACCTGGCCAGTGCGGTCGGGATTCAGTCGGGAAGCATTTTTCATCACTTCAAAAGCAAGGATGAAATCCTGCGGGCGGTGATGGAGGAAACCATTCGCTACAACACCGCCTTGATGCGCGCCTCCCTGGCGCAAGCGACCAACGTGCGCGAGCGGGTGCTGGCGCTGATCCGCTGTGAGTTGCAGTCGATTATGGGCGGCAGCGGCGAAGCGATGGCGGTGCTGGTAAACTTATTAAATAGCCATCACCAAGTTGTCTAAGTGGGTAAAACCGCCTAGCTTGGGTGTAGTCGATATTCTTTTAGAGGTGGGTTAGTTTTGATGTCTTCGCCAGTTCGGAAGGCTTTACGGATTTCGCTGATGGCGCTGGGTGCGCTGTCCGTACTGCCGGCTTCGGCCGCACAAGTGGTGCAGGTGGGCGCTGCGCATTTTCCGCCGTATACCGTTCGACCGGAGAATGGCGACGATACCGGGCTGCTACCGCAGTTGGTCGAGGCGCTGAACAAGTTGCAAACCGACTATGAGTTCAAACTCGTGCCGACCTCCTTGCAGCGTCGATTTGGTGATTTCCAGGACGCCCGGGTTGACATGGCGATCTTCGAAAACCCGGAGTGGGGCTGGAAGGATATCCCGCACAGCACGGTCGACATGGGCCTGGAAGATGCTGAAATCTTTGTCGCACAGAGCAAACCGGAGCGTCAGCAGGGCTACTTCGCGGATTTGAAGGGCAAGCGTCTGGCGTTGTACAAGGATTATCACTACGAGTTTGCCGGGTTCAATGCCGATCCGCAGTATCTCAAGAACACTTACAACGCGACGCTCACGACTTCCCACGACAGCAATATTTTAATGGTCCTTCGCGATCGTGCCGACATCGCATTGGTCACACGTTCGTACCTCTACGATTACCTGCTGCGCAATGAAAAGGTCAGGCCGCAGTTGCTGGTATCCCAGCGCATCGATCAGGTTTATCACCATTACGCGCTGTTACGTCCGCAAGCGCCGATCAGCGCAGAAACCTTCGGCAAGTTGCTGCAGGGGTTGCGGGATAACGGGCAGATGCTGAAGATTTTCGATCCGTACAAAATTGCCATCGTGCCGGTGCCGAAAAGCTGAAGCCAGGCCAGCGGTCAGTGCTTTCATTGCGAGAAGGAATTCGATTTTCCGCACAAGTGTGCAGCACTGATGATCCTGGGCGGCGAGCGGTTTTTTGATCGGTGTTCGTTGGCGTGACGCTCAAGGTCTGCATTGGGCTTGAGTCCACCATCGCGAGCAGGCTCGCTCCCACATTTGACCTGTGTACAC
>NZ_JBFTLU010000610.1:0-2087 GCF_056396605.1 Pseudomonas sp. 05T35 | reverse complement strand
GTGTTCCGTCGCGATGTGCCCTTTGCGCCTTCGTGGTGGGCAATCAGCTTTCCCATCGCGGCCTTGAGCAATGCGGCGCTGAAATATGCACATGTCCAGGACAACACCCTGCTGATGCTCATCGCTGCTGTGATTCTGCTGTTCCTCACTGTGGCACTGACCGTGCTGACGGTGAAAACCCTGATTAGCCTGCTCAGCGGCAAACTGTTAGCCAACTGACCGTTTATCTCCCTTTGGCGAGCCCTCACCGGCTCGCTTTTTTTTGCCCATACAGGTTTCATCGAATGACTTACAACACTTCGTGGTTACTGCTGATCATTGCCGGACTTCTGGAGATCGCCTTTGCGGTCGGGTTGAAATCTGCAAACGGTCTTGAACGGCCCTGGCTGCTGGCCGGCACCGTCGTCGTATTGGCCGGCAGTTTGTGCTTGTTGACGATGGCGTTGCGTGTCCTGCCTGTAGGAACCGCCTACGCGATCTGGACCGGCATCGGCGCTGCCGGCACAGCCATCGTCGGCATGTATTGGTTGGGCGATGGGGTTTCCTTCTGGCGGCTCGTCTGGATCGGCTTGATCCTGCTGAGTGTCGCCGGGCTACGCTGGGCAGCCTGAACAGAGCAGATACCTTACTAACCGCACATTTGATGAGTGAGAAAGCAGACAACTCAGGCGGGGGTCTGCTTTGAAATATCAGCAACTATCCATAAGGCTGGTGACTGGTCACACAGTGGATCCCCCCACCACCGGCGGCGATGGCATCGATGTTGAGCTGAACCACCACACGGTCTGGGTAGAGCTCGGACAACAGGTCAAAGGCTTGGGTATCTGCCGCCTTGTCACCGAACTCGGGGGCAATGACCGCTCCATTGATCACGAAGTAGTTGATATAGCCCGGCGCGAAGTCTGGATTGTTTTTGTTGAACCGACTTTTTCGTGGATTGAGCGGAGGCGACACGGTGTGCACGTGCAGCGTGCGGCCATCGGCATCGGAGGCCTTCCTGAGAATGTCCAAATGGGCAAGCGTCACGGCGTGGTCATAGGACTCGGGGTCGTTGTCAAGGTTGGCGATCACCACTCCCGGCTTGACGAAGCGGGCGTAGAAGTCGACATGGGCGTCGGTGATGTCCTTGCCTTTGATGCCCGGCAGCCAGATGATTTTGCGCAAGCCGAGCCTGTTCTTCAGTTCTTCCTCTACGTCTGTTTTGCTCCAGCCGGGATTGCGGTTGGTATTGATCCAGCTGCTTTCGGTCATGATCCCCGTGCCGTGGCCATCCACTTCGATAGCGCCGCCCTCGCCCACCAGCCGGCTGCGGATGTAACTGGCGCCAGCGGTCCGGGCGACCAAAGCGGCCAACTGCGCATCCTCGGTGTGCTGCTGTTTATTGCCCCAGCCGTTGAAGTTGAAATCCACCGCACCGAGCCCTCCTTCGCTATCGATAACGAAGTTGGCCCCGATATCGCGCATCCAGATATCGTCCAGCTCCGTGACAACAAAGGTGATGTTGCCCGTGCCGCATTTTTCTTCAGCCAGATCCCGCTCGCTCTCGCGGCAGAACACGGTGACCGGCTCATAGCTGGCGATGGTGCGGGCGATCCGGCCCAAGGCATCTTGCACGTCAGGCGTGAAGTCCTCGTGGAAGGCCTCCTGTGCACCAAAGGCGATAAAGGCCCGCCGATGTTTGTCGCCCTCGTCCGGCATATGCCAACTGCCCTTGATGGCTGCTTGCACCCGGGGAGCATTCAGGCCGAGTGCCATGGACGCGGCTGCGCCCAGACTGGCAAACACCGATACCTGCTTGATGAACTCTCGACGTGTCGACATGCGGATCTCTCTGTTCATTTCACGGAAGCCGTCTTGAACTTGGTCCACGCCCGCATTCGCGCACGCATATCCGCCTGGGGAATGTCTTTGCCCGGGATCAGTCGTTGGTAAGTGGCGTCATCGAGGTAGATATCCGGGTTGTTACGCATCACTGCATCGACGCTCGGACGCGCCTTGGCGTTGGAGGTGGGGTAACCGGTGAAGTTGCTGATGGCGGCCATGTTCTCCGGGCGCATGACGAAGTTGATGAACGCGTAGGCGTACTC
>NZ_JBFTLU010000609.1:0-2122 GCF_056396605.1 Pseudomonas sp. 05T35 | reverse complement strand
CCCTTGATCATGTTCGCCGCACCGAACAGGCGTTCTTCCTGGAATTGCAGCATTTGCATCATGAAGCCTGCGCCTTCGTGGCCGATGCGGTTGCGTTGCGGCACGCGCACGTTGTCGAAAAATACCTGGGCGGTTTCCGAACTGCGCATGCCGAGTTTGTCCAGAGGCGAACTGAGACTGATGCCGGGGCTGTTCATCGGCACCATGATCAACGACTTGTTGATGTGCGCCTTGTCGTCCGAGGTGTTGGCCAGCAGGCAGATGAAGTCGGCGCTTGGGGAGTTGGTGATCCACATTTTGCTGCCGTTGATCACGTAGTCGCCGCCGTCCTTGCGCGCGGTGGTTTTCAGCCCGGCGACATCAGAGCCGGCACCCACTTCCGAGACGCCAATGCAGCCGACCTGTTCACCGATGATCGCCGGGCGGAGGAATTCTTCACGCAGCTCATCGGAGCCGAAACGGGCGAGGGCCGGGGTGCACATGTCGGTCTGCACGCCAATCGACATCGGAATTCCGCCGCAATGAATGGTCCCGAACTCTTCAGCGGCGACAATCGAATAGCTGTAGTCCAGGCCCATGCCACCGAATTTTTCCGGTTTGGAAATCCCCAGCAAACCGAGCGCACCGGCCTTGCGGAAAATTTCGTGGATCGGAAAGCGTCCGGCCTTTTCCCATTCATCGACGTACGGGTTGATCTCGCGGTCGACAAAATTGCGTACGGTACGGCGCAGTTCTTCGTGTTCCTGGGTGAAGATCATTTTTATTGTTCTCCCTAAACCTGGTGGTGATCAGAGCCTCAAAAACGTGCGATACCAAAACTGTTCGGTTGCAGTTGACGAACCTCGGCTTCGTGGCAGATATCCAGCAGATAGCCAAGCAAGGTGCGCGTATCGCGTGGATCAATCAGCCCGTCGTCCCACAGGTTGGCGCTGCCGTAGAGTGCGGTGGACTGGCTGTCGAGTTTTTGCGCGGTGACCTGTTCCAGCGTGTCGAGCATCTTCGGGTCCGGGACCAAACCATCCTTGGCCTGCCTGGCTTCGGTGACAATSCGCAGCACCTTGCCGGCCTGGGCGCCGCCCATCACGGCGGTGCGGCTGTTGGGCCAGGCGAAGATGAAACGCGGGTCGAGCCCGCGGCCGCACATCGCGTAGTTGCCGGCACCGTAAGAGCCGCCGACCACGATGGTCAGCTTCGGCACTCGCGCATTGGCGACTGCCTGAATCATCTTCGCGCCGTGTTTGATCACCCCTTGCTGTTCCGACTCGGTGCCGACCATGAAACCGGTGGTGTTATGAAAAAACAGCAATGGTGTCTGGCTCTGGTCGCAGAGCTGGATGAACTGCGCGGCCTTGCTGGCACCTTGCGGGGTGATCGGACCGTTGTTGCCGATAAAGCCGCAGGGCCGTCCCTGGATCTTCAAATGGCCGCACATCGTTTGCTGATCGAACTCGCCCTTGAACTCGAGAAAGCGTGAGCCATCGGCGATGCGCGCAATGATCTCGCGCACGTCGTAGGGCTTTTTCGGATCGTCGGGAATCAGCCCCAGCAGTTCGTCGATGGGGTAGAGCGGCTCGTCCCAGTGTTCGGCGCTGCGCTGTGGTAACTGCGCATTCCACGGCAACAGGCTGACGATTTCGCGTACCAGGCGCACGCCGTCGGCATCGTTTTCGGCCAGGTACTCGGCAGTGCCGGCGATTTGTGCGTGCATCTCGGCGCCGCCGAGTGCTTCATCGGTGGCGACTTCGCCGGTTGCGGCCTTGAGCAGCGGGGGGCCGGCGAGAAACAGCTTGGCCTTGCCGCGCACCACCACCACGTAGTCCGACAGCCCGGGCTGATAAGCGCCGCCAGCAGTGGCCGAACCGTGCACCACGGTGATTTGCGGCAAGCCCATGGCCGACATCCTCGCCTGATTGGCGAAACTGCGCGCACCCTCGACGAAAATCTCCGCGGCGTAATTGAGGTTGGCGCCGCCGCTCTCGGCGAGGGTAATCACCGGCAGTTTGTTTTCCATGGCGATCTGTTGCAGGCGCAGGGACTTCTTCAGGCCGCTGGGGGAAATGGTGCCGCCCTTGATCGCGCTGTTGTTGGCGACCACCAGCACCCGCACGCCGGACACATGACC
>NZ_JBFTLU010000608.1:0-2126 GCF_056396605.1 Pseudomonas sp. 05T35 | reverse complement strand
AATCCTTGTGGGAGCGAGCCTGCTCGCGATGAACGATAACGCGGTCTCACAGGTAGACCGCGTCGCCTGAATCGCGAGCAGGCTCGCTCCCACGGGTTCAGTGAAACCCTTTAGTTCAGGCTTTCGTCGATCACCAGCACCAACTTGCCTGACACCCGATTGGTCGCAAGCTCGGCGAATGCCGCTTCAGCGTCCTTGATCGGGAAGGTCCTGGCCAGTTGCGGGCTCAGGCGCCCTTCGGCGAACAGCGGCCAGACATTCGCGCGTAGATCACTCAACAGATCGGCCTTGAACTGCTCGTCGCGGCTGCGCAGGGTCGACCCCAGCAACTGAATCCTTTTGGCCAGCACCTGCGCCAGATCCAGCGGCGCTTCACGGCCGCCCATCAGGCCGATCAACACCCAACGACCGTCGAGCGCCAGTAACTTCAGGTTCAGCGCGGCGTAGTTGGCGCCAACCGGGTCGAGGATCACATCGAATGGCCCCAGATCACGCAAACCCTCCAGCCCATCGGTGCGTATCACCCCGCCTTGTGCCCCCAGCGCCTCGCAGTAGGCCAATCGATCAGCCGAGCCGACGCTGACCCAACACGGGTTGCCAAAGGCCTTGCATAGCTGAATGGCAGCTGAACCAACCCCACTTGCCCCGGCGTGCAGGAGAACTTTCTCACCCGGTTTCAGCGCAGCCAATTGGAACAAATTCAGCCAGGCGGTGCTGTAGACCTCGGGCAACGCCGCCGCTTCGACCAGCGACATGCCTTCGGGCGCGGGCAATACGTGACGGCCATCGACCACGACTTCTTCGGCCATCCCGCCGCCCGCCAGCAGTGCGCAGACACGGTCTCCGACCTGCCAGGACGACCCTGCGCCGRCCTCGCTGATCACGCCTGAACACTCAAGGCCCAGCACCTGACTGGCGCCCGGTGGTGGCGGATAGAGCCCTGCCTTCTGTAACAAATCGGCTCGATTGAGGCCCGCTGCCGCCACTCGAATGCGAACTTGTCCTACGTCACACGTCGGACTGGGCTCTTCAACCCACTCCACTCGACCTTCAACGCCTTGCAATGCTTTCACAGTGCCTCCATAGTGAGTCTGGACTGAGCCCGATGCTGTAGCGCCGGGTTTTTTGCATTATGCGACCGGCCCAGGGTCGTACGAAAATTCGCCGAGTGGCGATCAAGCTGTTTCAAACCAGCCTGATCGATACGCGAGCAGTTTGCGTAGAGCCTTGTGGAACCGGCGACTTTAAAGACGGCCTAATATGCGTTATCAATTGCCCCCGCGTCGAATCAGCATGAAGCATTTGTTCCCCAGCACCGCACTTGCGCTTTTCATTGGCCTGGGCAGCTTGTCGCTGTCGCCTACTACGTTCGCAGCCAATAGCTGGGACAACCTTCAGCCCGATCGTGACGAGGTGATTGCCAGCCTTAACGTCGTCGAGTTGCTCAAGCGCCACCATTACAGCAAGCCGCCGCTCGATAACGCACGTTCCGCGATCATCTACGACAGCTACCTGAAGCTGCTCGATCCGTCGCGCAGTTATTTCATGGCCAGCGACATCGCCGAATTCGACAAATGGAAAAACCAGTTTGACGAGTTCCTCAAAAGCGGTGACCTGAACGCCGGGTTCACGATTTACAAACGCTATCTGGACCGCGTCAAGGCGCGTCTGGACTTCGCCTTGGTCGAGCTGAACAAAGGCGTCGACAAGATGGACTTCACCACCAGGGAAACCTTGCTGGTCGATCGCAAGGACGCCCCGTGGCTCAAGACCACTGCCGAGCTCGACGACCTGTGGCGCAAACGCGTCAAGGACGAAGTGCTGCGGATGAAGATCGCCGGCAAAGACCCCAAGCAGATTCAGGAAACCCTGACCAAGCGCTACAAGAATCAGTTGTCGCGCCTGGACCAGACCCGTCCGGAAGACATCTTCCAGGCGTACATCAACAACTTCGCCATGTCCTACGACCCGCACACCAACTATCTGTCACCGGATAACGCGGAGAACTTCGACATCAACATGAGCCTGTCGCTGGAAGGCATCGGCGCCGTGTTGCAGAGCGATAACGACCAGGTGAAAGTCGTGCGCCTGGTGCCAGCAGGCCCGGCGGACAAGACGGACAAGAC
>NZ_JBFTLU010000607.1:0-2143 GCF_056396605.1 Pseudomonas sp. 05T35 | reverse complement strand
GCGAATACGTGGTCAAGATCACCGGTAAGGTGCGCCTGCGTCCGGCCGGTGCCGGCAACGCCAACATGGCTTCGGGCATGATCGAAGTGCTGGGCTACGAGCTGGAAGTATTGAACGAAGCGGAAACCCCGCCGTTCCCGCTCAACGAGTTCTCCGACGTTGGCGAAGAAACCCGCCTGCGTTATCGCTTCATCGACCTGCGTCGTCCGGAAATGCTCGAGAAGCTGCGCCTGCGTTCGCGCATGACCACCAGCATCCGTCGCTACCTGGACGAGAACGGCTTCCTCGACGTCGAGACGCCGATCCTGACTCGTGCGACCCCGGAAGGTGCGCGTGACTACCTGGTGCCGAGCCGTACTCACGCTGGCAGCTTCTTCGCCTTGCCGCAATCGCCGCAGCTGTTCAAGCAACTGCTGATGGTTGCCGGCTTCGATCGTTACTACCAGATCGCCAAGTGCTTCCGCGACGAAGACCTGCGTGCCGACCGTCAGCCGGAATTCACCCAGATCGACATCGAGACCAGCTTCCTCAACGAAGCCGAGATCATGGGGCTGACCGAAGGCATGATCCGCAACCTGTTCAAGGAAGTGCTGGGTCTGGAATTCGGTGAATTCCCGCACATGACCTGGGACGAGGCCATGCGTCGTTACGGTTCCGACAAGCCGGACCTGCGTAACCCGCTGGAACTGGTCGACGTTGCCGACCAGCTCAAGGAAGTCGACTTCAAGGTCTTCAGTGGCCCGGCCAACGACCCGAAAAGCCGTATCGCCGCTCTGCGCGTTCCAGGCGGGGCGAGCATGCCGCGCAGCAAGATCGACGACTACACCAAGTTCGTCGGCATCTACGGTGCCAAGGGCCTGGCGTACATCAAGGTCAACGAGCGCGCCAAAGGCGTTGAAGGCCTGCAGTCGCCGATCGTCAAGAACATCCCTGAAGCCAACCTCAATGTGATCCTCGATCGCGTTGGCGCGGTTGATGGCGACATCGTGTTCTTCGGTGCCGACAAGGCCAAGATTGTCAGCGAAGCGCTGGGCGCACTGCGGATCAAGGTCGGTCACGACCTGAACCTGCTGACCTGCGAGTGGGCACCGATGTGGGTTGTCGACTTCCCGATGTTCGAAGAGAACGACGACGGCAGCTTCACCGCCTTGCACCACCCGTTCACCGCACCGAAGTGCACGCCAGAAGAACTCGAAGCCAACCCGGCGACCGCTTTGTCCCGTGCCTACGACATGGTATTGAACGGCACCGAGCTGGGTGGCGGTTCGATCCGTATCCACCGCAAGGAAATGCAGCAATCGGTCTTCCGCCTGCTGGGTATCAGCGAAGCGGAACAGGAAGAGAAATTCGGCTTCCTGCTCGACGCCCTGAAATACGGCGCRCCGCCGCACGGTGGCCTGGCTTTCGGTCTCGACCGTCTGGTGATGCTGATGACCGGCGCCCAGTCGATCCGTGAAGTGATCGCCTTCCCGAAAACCCAGAGCGCTGCCTGCGTCATGACTCAGGCACCTGGCCTGGTCGATGCCAAGGCGCTGCGCGAGCTGCACATTCGTCTGCGCGAACAGCCTAAGGCTGAGTAAGACTGAGCACCCTGGCACATCGCTCGATGTGCCAGGGCGTCAGATCCAGATTGTGTTGCCCGCTCGCCTTCATGGGCGTGCGGGCATTGTTTTATAGAGAATTGTTTTAAAGAGAATTCGGAGCGAGTTATGGCGGGTCATTCCAAGTGGGCGAACATCAAGCACCGCAAAGAACGTCAGGATGCCAAGAAGGGCAAGATTTTCACCAAGTGGATTCGTGAACTGACTGTCGCGGCCCGTCAGGGTGGCGGTGATCCGGGCTCCAACCCGCGTTTGCGTCTGGCGCTGGACAAAGCCCTTGGCGCGAACATGAGCCGTGACATCATCGATCGCGCGGTGGCTCGTGGTGCTGGCGCTGCCGACACCGACGACATGGTCGAATTGAGCTATGAAGGTTATGGCCCGGGCGGCGTAGCAGTGATGGTCGAATGCATGACCGACAACCGCAACCGCACCGCAGCAGCTGTCCGTCACGCTTTCAGCAAATGCGGCGGCAACCTGGGGACCGACGGTTCGGTGGCCTACCTGTTCGAGCGCAAGGGGCAGATTTCCTTCGCCCCGGG
>NZ_JBFTLU010000606.1:0-2156 GCF_056396605.1 Pseudomonas sp. 05T35 | reverse complement strand
GCGGTCGACAAGGCGATCCAGAGTGCTGGCCTGAACCTCAATCCAACGAACCTGGGTGAGTTGCTGCTGATCTCCATGCCGGCCTTGACCGAGGAGACCCGCAAGGGCTTCACCAAGCAAGCGCGCAGCGCAGCCGAAGATGCTCGTGTCGCGGTGCGTAATATTCGCCGTGATGCACTGGGCGACCTGAAGAAGCTGGTCAAGGATAAGGAAATCAGCGAAGACGAAGAGCGTCGCGCGAGTGCCGATATCGACAAGTTGATCAAGGACTTCGAGGCTCAGATCAATAAGCTCACCGAAGACAAAGAAAAGGACCTGATGGCCGTATAAGGGGTCAGGACGCCTTCATGGAAAAGACCAAGCAGCCAGTGCTGTCCTCGGTGCCGCGCCACGTCGCGATCATCATGGACGGTAATAATCGCTGGGCAAAAAAACGTTTCTTGCCCGGTGTTGCCGGGCACAAGGCTGGCGTCGATGCTGTGCGCGCGGTTATTGAGGTGTGYGCTGAGGCCGGGGTTGAAGTACTGACCTTGTTCGCCTTCTCCAGTGAGAACTGGCAGCGTCCGGCCGATGAAGTCAGCGCCTTGATGGATTTGTTTTTCAAGGCGTTGCGTCGCGAGGCCAAGCGCCTCAACGACAACAACATCACGTTGCGTATTATCGGCGATCGTTCGCGTTTTCATCCCGAGCTTCAGGCCGCCATGCGTGAGGCGGAGGCAATGACAGTCGGTGCCAATCGTTTTGTCTTGCAGATCGCGGCCAACTACGGCGGCCAATGGGATATCGCCCAGGCAGCCCAACGTCTGGCGCGAGAGGTTCAGGCCGGGCATTTGCGTCCAGACGACATCACTCCGCAATTGCTGCAGACCTGCCTGGCTACCGGTGATCTGCCGTTGCCGGATTTGTGCATTCGTACCGGTGGCGAGCATCGCATCAGCAACTTCCTGCTGTGGCAATTGGCGTACTCCGAACTGTATTTCTCCGACCTGTTCTGGCCGGACTTCAAACACGAAGCCATGCGTAACGCATTGGCCGATTTCGCTTCTCGCCAGCGTCGCTTCGGTAAAACGAGTGAGCAGGTCGAGGCTGGAGCCCGGGTTTAATGCTTAAACAACGAATCATCACTGCGCTGATCCTGCTGCCGATCGCCCTGTGCGGATTTTTTCTGCTCGAGGGCTCCGGTTTTGCGCTGTTTATCGGCCTGGTCGTGACTCTTGGTGCCTGGGAATGGGCGCGTCTGGCAGGTTTCACTGCACAGCCGATCCGTGTCGCTTATGCGGTGGTGGTCGCGGTGATGCTGTTTTTCATGCATGTGCTGCCGGGGCTTTCGCCTTGGGTGCTGGGGGCTGCCGTGCTCTGGTGGGCGGTGGCAACCTATCTGGTGCTGACCTACCCCAAGACCAGTGAGCATTGGGCCAGTGCGGCTTGCAAGCTGGTCATCGGCCTGCTGATCCTGTTGCCGGCCTGGCAAGGTTTGATCCTGATCAAGCAAGAGCCGCTGGGTAACTGGCTGATCATGGCAGTGATGGTGTTGGTCTGGGGTGCAGATATTGGCGCTTACTTTTCCGGCCGGGCATTCGGCAAGCGCAAGCTTGCTCCGCAGGTCAGTCCTGGCAAGAGCTGGGAAGGTGTGTACGGTGGCTTGTTGCTCAGCCTGGTGATTACCGCCATCGTTGGTCTGGTGCRTGACTGGACGACTGGCGAGATGCTGAAAGGATTGATCGGTGCAGCGGTTATCGTATTTATCTCGGTGGTCGGCGATTTGACCGAAAGCATGTTCAAGCGCCAGTCGGGCATCAAGGACAGCAGTAATCTGCTGCCGGGTCATGGCGGCATTCTGGATCGTATCGACAGTCTCACCGCGGCGATTCCGGTGTTTGCGGTATTGCTGTGGATGGCTGCATCGTGAGTCGTCCACAACAGATCACTGTCCTGGGAGCGACCGGTTCTATTGGTCTGAGCACCCTTGATGTCATCGCGCGTCATCCCGAGCGCTATCAAGTCTTTGCCTTGAGCGGCTTCTCTCGCCTGAGTGAGCTGCTGGCCTTGTGCGTCCGCCACGTGCCGCGCTTTGCTGTTGTGCCGGAGCCCGTGGCTGCCCGGCGTCTGCAAGACGATCTGCGGGCTGCAGGTCTTTCTACGCGCGTGCTGGTGGG
>NZ_JBFTLU010000605.1:0-3618 GCF_056396605.1 Pseudomonas sp. 05T35 | reverse complement strand
GCGCAATCCATGTGGGAGCGAGCCTGCTCGCGATGACGGTCTATCAGGCTGCGCGTGGCGCCCGAACCAACCGCAGCCCCGCGATCACTACGGCAAATACCGCAATGCTGGTGTTGTACAGCGCCAATGCCGGAAACCCGAACACCAGCGCCAGTACCGCCAGCCACCAGCCGGCCCGTCCCGGCACCACAAAGCCCAACACTGCTGCCACCAATGCAGCCCCGCCCATCACCTTGAAGTGAATCATCAGGCCAAGGGTGGAGCGCGCCTGGCATTCCCAACGGCTTGCCTCATCAACACAGAGACCAACCCACTGGGCGTCCTCCATCAGGACATAACGCAATCCATAACTGGCGGCCAGCCACAGCGGCAAGGCGATAAGCAAAATAATGACGGGCAGACGGCGGGACATGAAGCACTCCGATAAACGAAAACGGCGCCCAGCTTAATCGCCCGCCAGCCGTAAGCAAGCGAGACCATGAGAAATCTGTTCAGACAATCGCTGCAGAGTGTATCGTTCAGCCGCTATTGATCCGAATTCAGCCTCTTTGGTGCCGCCGCATGGCACTTTGGCGCAACACCGGTGGTCATAGCCTGCGAACCTCATTAGGCTCTGTACGGAAACTGTCTGCGCGTCGACCAGGCTGCGTTAAAAACAGGCTCGGAATGCTCATTTAGGGGCCTAAACTCCGCTTCCTCGCCTGTTTTTGCCTTGCCTGATCGCCGCTCGACGAGTTTTCGTACAGACCCTAGGCACCTTCCTCTAAGGGATTTAGTCATGCTCCGTTCCTTGCGCTTTGCTGCCTTGATAGGCGGCGTTATTTTGAGTGCGTCCGCACTGGCGGCAGACATCGACGCCGTCAGTTATGGCTACCCCTTGACCAACCCGTTCGAGGCGACCATCGCCACGACCCCGCCGGAGTTGCGTCCCGAGTTGCCGTCCGATGACGCGATCCATCAATCCGATCACACCCTGAAGCTGCGCCCGGAACGCGAATTCGACCTGCCAGACAATTTCTGGCCAGTGAAAAAGCTCACCTATCGCATGGCCACACAGGATCACGCCGCACCGTTGATTTTCCTGATTGCCGGCACTGGTGCACGCTTCGACAGCAGCATTAACGAATACCTGAAAAAGCTCTATTACAAAGCCGGTTATCACGTCGTACAGCTGTCCTCACCGACCAGTTTCGACTTCATGAGCGCCGCTTCCCGCTTCGCCACCCCGGGCGTGTCCAAGGAAGACGCCGAGGACATGTACCGCGTGATGCAAKCGGTTCGTGCGCAAAACCCGAAGCTGCCGATCACCGACTACTACCTCACCGGCTACAGCCTGGGTGGACTGGATGCGGCGTTTGTCAGCAAGCTGGATGAAACCCGACGCAGCTTCAACTTCAAGAAAGTCTTGCTGCTCAATCCTCCGGTCAACCTCTACACCTCTGTCACCAACCTCCGCTTTTCGGCCGCCGACATCACCTTCACCTCGGACCTGATCAACCGACGCGGCCTGATCACCCCGCCCAAGTTTCCGATCACCGAAGGCACCAGCCTCGAGCCATTCCTCAAGCGTGCACTGCAATGTGATTTCGACTGCTATCTCACCGAGCAGGTGATCCCGATGTGGCGTGCCCGTACCGATGGCGGCAGCATCTTGCAGTTGATTGACCAGGTCAGCCTCTACGCGCTCAAGGACTACCTGCACGACAGCCCGAAAATTGCCGTGATGCACAATGCTGACGATGTGATCCTCGGCCCGGGCGACCTCGGTTTCTTGCGTAAAACCTTCGGCAATCGCCTGACGGTTTATCCTCACGGCGGCCATTGCGGCAACCTCAACTACCGCGTCAATGCCGACGCCATGCTGGAGTTCTTCCGTGGCTAAACACCTCCTTCTGCTCGCTGCACTGCTTAGCGCAGTCGGCTATGCCCATGCCGACAACAGCAAGGCCAACTCCACGACGGTGGTTGATCAGGACGGCTTCACCGAGCCGATGACCAAACTAAAGTTCAACCCGGGGCTGGACCAGCGTGAGTTCGAACGCTCGACCCTGAATGCGCTGAGTGTCTATGACCCGCTGGAGTCGTGGAACCGTCGGGTCTACCACTTCAACTACCGGTTCGACCAATGGGTGTTCCTGCCGGTGGTCGACGGTTATCGCTACATCACCCCAAGCTTCCTGCGCACGGGCGTCAGCAACTTCTTCAACAACCTGGGTGACGTACCCAATCTGGTGAACAGCCTGCTGCAGTTCAAGGGCCAGCGTTCGCTGGACATCACCGGGCGACTGCTGCTCAACACGACCCTCGGCATCGGCGGCCTGTGGGACCCGGCCACCGCCATGGGCCTGCCGCGCCAGGTCGAAGACTTCGGCCAGACGCTGGGCTTCTACGGGGTTCCGGGCGGCGCTTACTTCGTACTGCCAATCCTCGGCCCCTCGAACCTGCGTGATACCGCAGGCCTCGCGGTCGACTATACGGCGGAGTCGGCGATCAACTACCTGAACGTGTCGAAAGTCAGCGAAAACCATCCGGAAATCTGGGTTCTGCGCAGCATCGACAAGCGCTATCAGACCAACTTCCGCTATGGCCAGCTGAACTCGCCGTTCGAGTACGAGAAGGTGCGTTACGTGTACACCGAAGCGCGCAAGTTGCAGATCGCCGAGTAAGGCATTCAGCGGGTAACAAAAAAGGCCATTCGAGCGGATCGAATGGCCTTTTTCATAGGTATCTCAAACACCACAAATCCACTGTGGGAGCGAGCCTGCTCGCGATGAGGCCAGTACGCTCAACATTGATGTTGACGGTTAGATCGCTATCGCGAGCAGGCTCGCTCCCACATTTGATATTTGTTGCCTTTGGAATGTGTCCTGGCTTCAGCCTTTCACCGTTTTCCAGGTTTTGCTCACTGCCATCACACCCGCCAACACCACCGCCCCCGCAATAATCCCTGCTGCCGCGTTGAGCAAACTCGGGACAATCCATGAGAAACCGCCGACACTCTGACTGACGCCTTCAATCGCGTGATGCACCACCGGTACACCATGGGTCAGGATCCCGCCGCCGACCAGGAACATCGCCGCCGTACCGATCACCGAGAGGCTTTTCATCATGTACGGCGCGGCGCGCAGGATCGCGCCGCCGATGCTTTTGGCCATTTGCCCGGGCTTGCGGGTCAGCCACAGGCCAAGGTCATCGAGTTTGACGATACCCGCCACCAGGCCATAAACGCCGGCGGTCATGACGATCGCAATGCCTGACACCACGATCACTTGCTGCATCAGCGTTGCACCGGCCACGGTGCCGAGGGTGATGGCGATGATTTCAGCCGAAAGGATAAAGTCGGTGCGCACCGCACCTTTGATCTTGTCCTGTTCGTACGCCACCAGATCTGTCGCCGGATCAGCGACAGCTTCGACCAACTGCGCGTGTTCCGCCTGATCTTCAGCCTTGCTGTGCAAAAACGAGTGGGCAAGCTTTTCAAAGCCCTCGAAACACAAGTAGGCCCCACCGACCATCAACAACGGCGTGACCAGCCACGGAGTGAATGCACTGATCGCCAGCGCCGATGGCACCAGGATCAGTTTGTTGCGAAACGAGCCCTTGGCCACGGCCCAGACC
>NZ_JBFTLU010000604.1:0-2173 GCF_056396605.1 Pseudomonas sp. 05T35 | reverse complement strand
GTGTGGTGTGGCGATGCTGGATGCGCCCAACGAAATCATTCCGATTGCGCTGCACTACCTTGGGCTGCCCTACAACAGCCAGAACCCGGAAGATTACCGCAAGGCTGAAGCGCTGTTGCTGAAGGTCCGTCCGTATATCCGTTACTTCGACTCCTCCAAATTCATTTCCGACCTGGCCAACGGCAATGTCTGCGTGGTGCTCGGCTGGTCGGGAGGCGTGTACGACGCCCAATTGGCATCGGCGAAGGCCGGTAACGTGCGCACTCTGGTCTACAGCATCCCGCGTGAGGGCGCGCCGGTCTKGGTGGAAAACATGGTGCTGCTCAACGACGCGCCACACCCGCAACAAGGCCTGAGCTTCATCAACTACATGCTGCGCCCTGAGGTCATTGCAGAAACCTCCAACTACCTGGGCTACCCCAATGCCAACAAGGACGCCACCACACTGGTCGAGCAGAAAGTGCGCGACAACTCCGGGGTGTACCCCTCCAAGGAAACCATGGCGACCTTGTTCCCGCTTGAGCCATTGCCGCTGAAGATGGAGCGCGTGCGCACCCGGGTCTGGAGCAAGGTCAAAACCGGGAGTTGAGTGGGTTGAGCGAGGCGGGCGACTGGCTTCGATAGACGCGTTAAAACTGTGGGGCTCATCGATATGAGCCCCACAGACGACTCCGAATCCCCCACCAGGTCTTTTGTCTCAAGCGCGTCGGGCTTCCAGCGGCGGCGTGCCATCGTGAAACATGGTCTTCAGTTGTGCGCGCAACTCTGGCGAATCGACGTGCTTGTGAACACTCACCGCATGCTGCGCGGCGGCCTCCAGCAATTCTTTTTCGGAATCGGCGGACAGTGCGACAGAGCACTTGATTCCGCTTGGAAATTCACGGCAATCGATGTATTTACGCGACATGATGTTCTCCTTCATACGAAGGCAGGCCTGCGCCTGCGTGAACGGACCACTCGACACGTCACGCAGCCCATCGAACACGAATGCGTGGCGCATCGAGTGTGGTAATCCACACAGTATAGGTCGATCGCCGGATCGCCAAAGTACTTACGGCGTACCGAACATCGCCGTCCAGTAAATGCCCGCATCACTCTTCGGATCTACCGCATACGCCGCGCCCAGCTCGCGGAATTGCGGGTTCATCAGGTTGGCGCAGTGACCGGGGCTGGAMAGCCAGCCATCGACCACCTTGCGCACGGTGTCTTGCCCGGCGGCGATGTTCTCGCCGATCTGTTGGCCGGCGTAGCCTGCCAGTTCAGCCCGATCCCCCGGTGTGCGGCCATCACGGTCCTTGTGGTCGAAGAAGTTGTGATTGGCCATGGACTGGGTGTGCGCCTGGGCGGCTGTCGCCAGCGTGGCGTTCCAGGCCAGCGGTTGGGTGGCGGTAAAGGACTGAGCGCCGCACTGACGCGTTTGCTTGCGGGCGCTGTTGATCATCTCGAGCAGCTTCTGTCCCTCGGCCTGCCAGTCGCCCAGGCGGCCGGCCAACAGTGGGCGCGCGAGCACAATGCGCCACAGAGTTCCTTCATGGCTCACGCCGATATCGACGAACTGCGGGTCCAGCACGACCTGGCAGAAGCTCTCCCGTACTGCCTTCATGGCCGACTGCGCATCTCGCGGGCCGGACAAGGTGATCGCCTGTACGCTGACCATCGGATAAGCCGTACGCGCCAGCGCCTGCTGCAGGTCGCCGATATTGCTGCCGGGCAGGATCAGGCGCGGATCGGCTGCTAGCGGTGGCAACTCCTGAGACACCAGGCTGGCGCAGCGCTGCACCTGGCTGCGGTAGGTGTTGATCGACTCGACCAGCTGCGACTCTTCGGTGGCCACGGCACTGGCGGCGAACACCAGCCCCAGCGACAACGTGGCAAGACGCATAACGGATGACAGGACGCGCATGAAACTCTCCTTGAGCTGACTGCGCTCATGATGCGCGAAATAGCCCCACCCAGCGCAATGCCTTTTTAGACTGAAACCGATTTTGTTTTCCGCGCCATGACCGTGGACTACCTCATGACCATCGACTACCTCCGTAGCAGCTGCCGAGCCCGCGAGGCTGCGTTAGAGGCGGGCCGCGCTCGGGCGCAGCGGTCGTAAAATCCGACAACGCGTTCCTTCAAGCAAACCACGTACACAGGATTGGCGAGGACTTCGTCCTCGAACGCAGCC
>NZ_JBFTLU010000603.1:0-2176 GCF_056396605.1 Pseudomonas sp. 05T35 | reverse complement strand
TCCGTAAACCGGCCAGATGCTCGACTCGCGGCTTCTCCGGTTTGCCCACCGCATAAAACGGATACCCCAGACACACCAGCGCATCCGCGCCCAACTCATCGGCCAGCAAACTGGCCATGCGTCCGCCCATGGACTTGCCGCCGATGGCCAGGCGCCCAGTGACATGGCGTCGCACCACGGCATACACATCACGCCAGCATTCGAGCAATTTTGGCGCCGGATTCGGCGGGCGTTTGCCACCGTCGATGCGCCGTTGCGCCATGTACGGAAACTCGAAACGCAACACGTTGACGCCAAGCCCGGCAAGGCGTGCGGCGATGTCGTTCATCCAGTCACTGTCCATCGGTGCGCCGGCGCCATGGGCCAGGATCAGGGTCGCCGATGCCGGCGCCGAGGCGGCGTCCCACAACCATCCGCGATCCTGCACGCACTGCGCCCATTGATCCCCGTCAATACTGGCCTTGTGCTGTTTGTCCATGCTTGCCTCGCTTTTAATCTGCCTATAACTCCAGGCGAAGAGAGCGTTATCGCCGTGCGCGAACGCTTTCACTTCGGCTGAACCGTGGATGGGGAACCATGAACACTTCTTTAAGTACCGCCTATAACTACAAGGTGGTCCGCCAATTCGCCATTATGACGGTGGTGTGGGGCATCGTCGGCATGGGGCTCGGGGTTTTTCTCGCGGCTCAATTGGTCTGGCCTGAACTCAACTTCAATTTGCCCTGGACCAGCTTCGGCCGTTTGCGCCCGCTGCACACCAACGCGGTGATCTTCGCGTTCGGCGGCTGCGCCCTGTTCGCCAGCTCCTTCTATTCGGTGCAACGTACCTGCCAGACGCAGCTGTTCGCGCCGAAAATCGCCGCATTCTGCTTCTGGGGCTGGCAGTTGGTCATTGTCCTGGCCGCCATCAGCCTGCCGCTGGGCTACACCACTTCCAAGGAATACGCCGAGCTGGAATGGCCGATCGCCATTTTGATCGCCATCGTCTGGGTCGCCTACGGCGTGGTTTTCTTCGGCACGGTGATGAAGCGCAAGACCAAGCACATCTACGTCGGTAACTGGTTCTTCGGTGCGTTCATCATCACCGTGGCCATCCTGCATATCGTCAACCACGCCTCCCTGCCGGTGAGCTGGACCAAGTCCTACTCGGCCTACGGCGGTGCGACGGATGCCATGGTGCAGTGGTGGTATGGACACAACGCGGTAGGTTTCTTCCTCACCGCCGGCTTCCTCGGGATGATGTACTACTTCGTGCCGAAACAGGCTGAACGTCCGGTGTACTCGTATCGCCTGTCGATCGTGCACTTCTGGGCRCTGATCACCCTGTACATCTGGGCCGGCCCGCACCACTTGCACTACACCGCACTGCCGGACTGGGCGCARTCRCTGGGCATGGYGATGTCGCTGRTCCTGCTGGCRCCGAGCTGGGGCGGSATGATCAACGGCATGATGACSCTCTCGGGCGCCTGGCATAAGTTGCGCAGCGACCCGATCCTGCGCTTCCTCGTGGTGTCCCTGGCGTTCTACGGCATGTCGACCTTCGAAGGGCCGATGATGGCGATCAAAACRGTCAAYGCCCTCTCCCACTACACCGACTGGACCATCGGCCACGTACACGCCGGYGCACTCGGCTGGGTGGCRATGATCWCSWTCGGYKCGCTGTACCACATGATCCCGAAARTCTTCGGCCGCRMGCAGATGYACAGCMTCGGCCTGATCAACACGCACTTTTGGCTCGCCACCATCGGCACCGTGCTCTACATCGCCTCGATGTGGGTCAACGGCATCGCCCAGGGCCTGATGTGGCGCGCGGTCAACGACGACGGCACGCTGACCTACTCCTTCGTCGAAACCCTGGCAGCCAGCCACCCAGGCTACGTCGTGCGGCTGGTGGGCGGCGCGATTTTCTTCAGCGGCATGCTGCTGATGGCTTACAACACCTGGCGCACCGTGCGTGCCGCACAGCCAGCCGAAGTCGCYGCCGCGGCGCAGATGGCCTGAGGAGTCCGCCATGAAACACGAAACGATTGAGAAAAACGTCGGCCTGCTGTTGCTGCTGATGGTCTTCGCGGTGAGCATCGGCGGTCTGACCCAGATCGTCCCGCTGTTCTTCCAGGACGTCACCAACAAGCCGGTCGAAGGCATGAAGCCTTACACCGCATTGCAACTCGAAGGT
>NZ_JBFTLU010000602.1:0-2185 GCF_056396605.1 Pseudomonas sp. 05T35 | reverse complement strand
CCCTTGGGGATGCCCTGACTAAGGTAGCTACAAGCAGTGCAAAAAGTGCTGCTCCCCGGAAGAACAACATTCGAGTGAGGTGGGCAAAATGACTCTGCAAACTATCAAGGCTTCGGTACTGAAGTTCGCCAAAGATGAAGACGGTCTGACCATTGTGGAATACGCAGTGGCCGGTGGGCTGATTACGGTAGCTGTCGCCGCAATATTCACTCTTTTGGGCGGAGCAGTGAATACCAAGATCACGGCGCTGTGCAAGGCCGTCAACGGCAACGTGGCGTGCTAGTAACGACAACTCAAGGTGGGGGGGACGCAGCGAGTCCATGGAACAGCCGGTCGCTACTGTTTACCGGATAACTCAATGGACTTCGCGCTGTCCCTGCCAATGCACGTTCTAGTCTGTATGACTGTTGAAGTGAGGTGCACAAAATGACTCTGCAAACAATCAGAACTTCGATACGCAAGTTCGCTGAAGATGAAAATGGCCTGACCATTGTGGAATACGCAGTGGCGGGTGGGTTGATTACGGTGGCTGTTGCCGCGATTTTCACTCTGTTGGGCGGTGCAGTGACGACCAAGATCACGGCGCTGTGCGCTGCGGTCAACGGTGGTGCTTGCTGATAACAATAATTCCCGGTMGGGAGGCACGCCATGTCCACGGAACTGATGGTATCGACTGTTTTACTGATAGGACTTTTGGGCGTGGCGGTGGTGAGCGATCTGCTTCGCCACCGTATTCCCAACCTGCTGATTCTGTTGGGACTTGCCTTGGGATTGGTCGCTCAGACGTACTCAGGGGGAGTCAGCGGATTGGGAGACGGCCTGTTGGGCATCCTGATCTGTTTTGCACTGTTTCTGCCCATGTACGCCTCGGGTGGCATGGCCGCCGGTGACGTCAAGTTGATGGCCATGGTCGGCAGTTTTCTACCGTTCCATTACGCGTTGTGGGCTGCTTTATTCAGCCTGATCGCCGGTGGCGTGTGCGGTTTCCTGATAGTGCTGGTTCGCGGTCAATTATTACAGACCCTGGGGCGCTATTGGCTGATTTTGAGGGCGCAGTCTTATCTGGCGCCGACTTCAGACGAGGTGGCCAGCAAGCCTTTCCCTTATTCGATTGCCATTTTGCTTGGCACTTTAAACGCCGTTTACTGGCAACTCTTTGCCAGTGGGTTGGGAGGTTAGTCATGCACGTCATTGCCGAGAGTGATGCCTGCCACAATGAGCGAGAAGCGGTGCAGCGCCTGGCTCCCCAACCGTGCACTATCAGCGAGACGGGGCTGACGGACAGTTTTCTCGGCGAGTTGGTGTGCAAGCATTTGTATGACGCCGGCGTGCTGGACATGTCGCGGCTGGTAGAGCGCCTGGCGCTGACCGGCGCCGTGATGGAAGAGGTCCTGGCGTTTCTGCGCAAGGATGGTCGTGTCGAAGTGCTTGGGCAGATGGGCGCGCAAGTCGGGGGCGGGCAGCCGCTGCGTTATGGCCTGACCGAGCGCGGTCGCAGTGCTGCCCGCGATGCCCTGTCGCGTAGCGGCTATATCGGAGCGGCGCCGTTCCCGGTGAGTGCCTACCGCTCCCTGCTCAAGGTACAGACCATTCACCACGGACGTATCAGTGCGAATGATATGCGCACGGCGCTCAACGGCGTAGTGCTCACTGAGGGGATGCTCGATCAACTGGGTGTGGCGCTGAACTCCGGGCGAGCGATCATGATTTATGGCCCTGCGGGGACCGGCAAGACCTATGTCAGCAGTCGGCTGATCCGCCTGTTCGCCGAGGCCATCTGGGTGCCCCATGCCATTGTGATCAACGAGTCGGTGATCGAGATCTATGACCCGCAGGTACACCAGCGGCTGGATGATGGCAGTCCACAGAACAATTTGATGCTCAACGAAGGGATCGACCGTCGGCTGCTGTGCTGCAAACGCCCGATCGTCATCACCGGCGGCGAATTGAGCATGGAACAGCTGGACATTCGTTATGACCCCTTCACCCGTCAGTACCAGGCCGCCTTGCAGCTCAAGGCCAGCAATGGCCTGTTCATCATCGACGACATGGGGCGCCAGCGCATGCCGCCCGCCGAACTGCTGAATCGCTGGATCGTCCCGATGGAAGAGAAGCGCGATTTCCTCAACCTGGGCGGTGGGCGGCATTGCGAGCTGCCGTTCGATCTGATTCTGGTGTTTTCCAC
>NZ_JBFTLU010000601.1:0-2193 GCF_056396605.1 Pseudomonas sp. 05T35 | reverse complement strand
GGTGCCAGCAGGCCCGGCGGACAAGACCAAACAGGTTGCACCGGCCGACAAGATCATCGGCGTTGCCCAAGGCAGTAAGGAAATGGTCGACGTCGTCGGTTGGCGCCTGGACGAAGTGGTCAAGCTGATCCGTGGACCGAAAGGCACTGTGGTGCGCCTGGAAGTGATCCCGGCCAGCAATGCGCCAAACGACCAGACCACCAAGATCGTCTCGATCACCCGCGAAGCGGTAAAGCTTGAAGATCAGGCGGTGAAGAAGTCGGTCCTCAACCTCAAACAGGACGGCAAGGACTACAAGCTCGGCGTCATCGAGATCCCGGCCTTCTACCTGGACTTCAAGGCGTTCCGCGCCGGTGATCCGGATTACAAGAGCACCACCCGCGACGTCAAGAAACTGCTGACCGAACTGCAAAAAGACAAGGTCGACGGTGTGGTCATCGACTTGCGCAATAACGGCGGCGGTTCCTTGCAGGAAGCCACCGAGCTGACCAGCCTGTTCATCGACAAAGGTCCGACCGTGCTGGTACGTAACGCCGACGGCCGGGTCGATGTACTTGAAGACGAAAGCCCGGGCGCTTTCTACAAAGGCCCGATGGCGTTGCTGGTCAACCGTCTGTCTGCTTCGGCTTCGGAGATTTTTGCCGGCGCCATGCAGGACTACCACCGTGCGCTGATCATCGGCGGCCAGACCTTCGGCAAAGGCACCGTGCAAACCATCCAGCCGCTGAACCATGGCGAGCTGAAACTGACACTGGCCAAGTTCTACCGGGTTTCCGGGCAGAGCACCCAGCATCAGGGCGTATTGCCGGATGTCGACTTCCCGTCGATCATCGACACCAAGGAAATCGGCGAGAGCGCCCTGCCGGAATCCATGCCGTGGGATACCATTCGCCCGGCCATCAAGCCGGCAGTCGACCCGTTCAAACCGTACCTGGCACAGCTCAAGTCCGAGCATGATGCCCGTTCGGCCAAGGACGCGGAGTTTGTGTTCATTCGCGACAAGCTGGCGCTGGCCCAGAAACTGATGGCGGAAAAAACCGTCAGCCTCAATGAAGCCGAACGTCGCGCACAACACGCCGATATCGAAGCCAAGCAGCTGGTGATGGAAAACATCCGCCGCAAGGCCAAGGGCGAAGATCCGCTCAAAGAACTGAAGAAAGAAGACGAAGACGCCATCGCGGCCGAGCCAGAAAAGACCAAACCGGAAGACGATGCCTACCTGAGCGAAACCGGGCGGATCCTGCTGGATTACTTGAAGCTGAACACCGCGGTCGCCAGCAACAAAAAGTGATGGCAATTTAATGCTGACGATCCCCGGATCGTCATCAAACAGTCATCATTCTGTCGTGAAATAAAGGACTGGGCCCGCTCTCTGAAAAAGAGCGGGCCCGGTCCTTTTTTTATCGCCAGAGATCGCCATGACCACGACCGAACAGCTGAGTGCCTTGAGTTCAATCCTGGCTCAAAGTGGTTTGCACAGTCTGTTCCAGCCGATCGTTTCGCTGTCCGAACGACGCATCCTCGGCTATGAAGCCCTCAGTCGCGGTCCCTCCAACAGCCCTCTGCATTCGCCCATCGCGTTATTCGCCGTAGCCCGCCAGGCTGGCCGTCTCAGCGAACTGGAAATGGCCTGCCGACACAGCGCCTGCCGCCGTTTCAATGAACAGCAGTTACCGGGCAAACTGTTTCTCAACGTATCTCCCGAATCGTTGCTCGAAGCCGACCATCAACCGGGTAGAACCTTGCAAATGCTCCAGGACTTCGGCATTCCGCCAAGTCAGGTGGTAATCGAGCTGACCGAGCAAACCCCGACTGACGACTTTCAGTTGCTGCAAAACGCACTGCATCACTACCGTGCCATGGGTTTTTCGATTGCACTGGATGACCTGGGGGCCGGGTACTCGAGCCTKCGACTCTGGTCGGAACTGCGTCCGGACTATGTGAAGATCGACCGGCATTTCATCGATGGCATTCATCAGGACGCGCTCAAGCGCGAGTTTGTCGGCTCGATCCTGCAGATCGCCAAAGCTTCGCGGGCACAAGTCATTGCCGAAGGTATCGAACTGCCGGAAGAACTCGCGGTGTTGACCGAGATGGGGGTCGACCTGGTGCAGGGCTATCTGTTGTGCCGTCCGCAGGAGCACCCGCCACGGGACGCCCGGATGATGCCCAAGCACGACAGCAGCGCACTGG
>NZ_JBFTLU010000600.1:0-4000 GCF_056396605.1 Pseudomonas sp. 05T35 | reverse complement strand
GGCGCTGCGGGCACAGCGGCAACAGCCGCCCTGCGTGAACACGGCTTTGCCGGTCGCCTGGTGTTGATCGATCGCGAAACGGACCCCGGCTATGACCGCACGGTGCTGAGCAAATATGTCCTTGCCGGGGAAATGTCCGTCGAAGAAACCCCGCCGCTGCTGGATGAACGCTTTTACAACGAACAGCACATCGAGCGGGTTCAAGGTGAGGTCATCCGTCTCGACGTAGCCGCCAAAAGGGTTTCCCTGGGTGACGGGCGTACCTTCGACTATGACGCCGCGCTCCTGGCCAGTGGCGGCGAACCCAGGCCGCTTTCGGTAGACGGGGCGCATCTGCACAACATCCTGGCGCTGCGTTCACGAGCGGACGCCGAGCGCATTCTGCACATCGCAAAACCCGGTACCCGTGTGGTCATCATCGGTGCCAGCTTCATCGGCCTGGAGTCGGCTTCGGCCTTGCGCCGCCATGGCCTGGAAGTCAGCGTGGTCGCGCACCATGAAACACCGTTCAGCACGCTGTTCGGTGAGCGCATCGGCATGGCGATTTTGTCTCTGCACGAAGACAACGGCGTGGTCTTTCATGCCAATACCCAGCCGAAGGCGTTCGAGGGCCAGGACAACGTCGAGGCCGTTCTGCTCGAGAATGGCCAACGACTTCCCGCCGACCTGGTGCTGATCGGCATCGGCGTCAACCCGGTCACCGACCTGCTCGAAGGTGTTGAGCTGGACGATGACGGCGGGCTGCCGGTAAACGAAGGCATGCGCGCTGCGCCTGGATTGTGGGCTGCCGGCGACATCGCCTCCTTTGCATGGCAAGGTTTCCCCACACGCATCGAGCACTGGCGCCTGGCGCAGCAGCAGGCGCGGATCGCCGCGCAAAACATGCTGGGCGTTGAAACACGCTACGTGGATGTGCCGTTCTTCTGGACGTATCACTTCGACAAGACCTTCGAGATGCTCGGTCACGCCGACCAGTGGGACCGGATCGTCTTCGAAGGCAACCCCGAGCAATACGCGTTCATCGCGCTGTTGTGCAAGGGCGAGCGGGTCGAGGCGGTGGTCGCCTGCGAGTACTCTCGGCAAATGGCGTTGCTGGCCGAGCGGATGAAACAGCCGTTGCTGCGCGAAGAAGCCTTGCAGATCATTCGGCGAATCGCCGCTCAGGAAGGTTGAAAACTCGCAATAAAACGATGTTCCTATTGGAACTATCGTACTTAATTACCCATAAATTAAACAACCACACATATTCATTATCAATGGCGATAAGAACTCGCACTGCTTATGAGAAAAGAACCCGACACACTTCCCCTCATCGCCAATCCTGATAACAAACAGCCAGTTTCCTAACGCGTCGCTATTAATAAAATAATATTAACAATTTATCAGCCGTACTAGCCCATTGCCCATTGCATATTTATCAACGCCTGCTTAACTGCAGAAACTGCTGAAGACAGCAGTATTCGCACAACCACGGAAGGAATCGTTATGAGCAATTCAACTGGCCATAGCATGCCCCCTTATGGGGTGGCCATCCAAAGCGCGATCAAGGCAGGCAACCTGCCGCAAATGAAAACGTTGTTGAAACAACGCGATGCATCCAAGCCAGAACCCAAAGAACTCAGTAGCGCGTACGAGCAGTTGGCTAAGGAAGTCGCACGCCTGGAACAGCACTAACTGCTGTTTCCGCTCCCCTATTGCAATGGAGGCAATAATTATGTCTGGTTCTTCTCAACAGTCTGTCGGTTTATTCCCACTCTGCTATCAAATTGGTACTCAACAACCGGGCGCACAAAACCTGGCGCTCAATCTGCTGGGACCTGGCCCAGATGAAAAATCTGGCGAGCCTTGCCAAACAACAACTGGACCAGCAACCCCAGTTGCAGAGTGCGCTTGAGGCCGCCAAGGGTGAAATCAGCCGGCTGGAACGCCGCTGACCGGCAACTGAATGTGCCTGGCTTGTCCTGAATACAAATTAAGGGAGTTGCACCATGTCAATTGGACTTTTTCACACGCGCCTCAACGTTTCCAGCTCGCTAATCGGCGCACCGGTTTTAACCCTGGATCTGCTGGTGGATACCGTCAACAAGAAAGTCAGCGGTATTGCGAGCATTTTTCAAAGCACCTACCCCCCTGTCAATTTCCGTGCCCAGGTTTGGGGTGAGTATTCCGAGGCCAAACTGACTGCCGATGYGGAAAACCACATCATCCTCACTCTGGATGGCAGCCCGAGCGGCCCTAACAGCAATATCGCCCAGACCTTCGACCTGCGCGGCATTCTAGGCGCCGATTGGGCCAGCGGTTTTGCCGACTACAAGTACTACGATCAAGACCACTGGACGACAGTCAGACATGCGGCTGTCAGCCAGGCCCCGGCTCAGCGCCAGGAGTTCGCGCAACCTCACAAATTACCGCTCTACGCGGTTGCCGTGCAGCAAGCGCAAGCCAGCGGTGACCTGGCGCAACTGAAGGCCGTGGTGAGCCAGGGTGAACAGCAACTCGCCAGCAGCGGCGCCTTGCGCAGTGCGCTTGAGCAGTTGCAAGCAGAAATCGCCCGACTGGAAGCACGCTAACCGGCAATACCCGGGCTGGGTCAGACCACCAGTGACCGAGCCCGGGACCTTCCAACCCCGAGGTAAATCCGCTCGCGCCGTTGATGCTAAGGAAGGCGCGAACACTTCGATGGATTCGTGCCGCGTACGTGTCTGTGCGCAAGGATTTCCCATGTCAGACAATCGCCCCGCCCGCTACCTCAGTGAAACCGACCTCAAACGTTATGTGCCGGTCCATGTGGTCTGGGAAATCACCCTGGCCTGCGATCTGAAATGCCTGCATTGCGGCTCACGCGCAGGCCATCGACGCCCCGATGAACTGAACACCCGGGAATGCCTGGATGTCATCGATTCCCTGGCGGCACTCGGCACCCGCGAGATCACCTTGATCGGCGGTGAAGCCTATTTGCGCAAGGACTGGACTCAGCTGATCCAGGCGATCCACGATCACGGCATGTATTGCGCGATACAAACCGGTGGCCGCAACCTGACGCCGGCAAAAATGCAGGCCGCGGTGGATGCCGGGCTCAATGGCGTCGGTGTTTCGCTGGATGGACTGGCCCCATTGCATGACGCCGTGCGCAATGTTCCGGGCTCGTTCGACAAGGCTATCGATACCCTGCGACGCGCCAAACAGTCGGGGCTTGCCGTGAGCGTCAACACCCAGATCGGCGCGGCCACCCTGCCCGATCTGCCCGAACTGATGGACTTGATCATCGAACTCGGCGCCACCCACTGGCAGATCCAGCTGACGGTCGCCATGGGCAATGCCGTCGACCATCCAGAGCTGCTGTTACAGCCCTATCAACTGCTTGAAGTGATGCCGTTGCTGGCACGCCTTTACCGCGAGGGCGTCGATCGCGGTCTGCTGATGAACGTGGGTAACAATATTGGTTACTACGGCCCTTACGAGCATATGTGGCGTGGTTTTGGCGACGAGCGCGTGCACTGGAGCGGCTGCGCGGCCGGGCAAACCGTGCTGGCACTCGAAGCCGACGGCACCGTCAAAGGCTGCCCTTCTTTGGCAACGGTGGGTTTTTCCGGCGGTAATGTGCGCAACATGAGCCTGCACGATATCTGGCACTACAGCGAAGGCATGCACTTTGGCCGTCTGCGCGGTGTCGAGGATCTGTGGGGCTACTGCCGAAGCTGCTACTACAACGATGTCTGCCGTGGCGGCTGTACCTGGACGTCGCACTCCTTGCTCGGCAAACCCGGCAACAACCCCTACTGTCACTACCGCGCACTGGACCTGCAAAAAAAGGGACTGCGCGAACGAATCGTCAAACTCGAGGACGCCGCGAAGACCTCCTTCGCCGTCGGACGTTTTGACCTGATTACCGAACGCATCGACACCGGCGAGAAGGTCAACAGTGTCAGCGACAGCGGCCAGGTGATCAAACTGGCCTGGGCGAACCAGGGCCAGAAATCGCCTGACGAAGGACGTATTC